>JAYVMQ010000061.1:0-5199 GCA_043758855.1 Chloroflexota bacterium | reverse complement strand
TCCCGGGACAGCCCAGATATGGCATGCCATCGTTCCGGCAGATCCTGGTCGCGGTGGCAACGTCCTGGCGGGATCGCCGCGACGAGCTCGAGGCAAGAGCGACGCAGCTGGCGGACGAACTCAAGCGAGCTTCGACCGCCCTGACCGAAGGCGCGGCAGCTTCACCTGTCCAAGCGGGCGAGCCTGCCCCAGGGCCTGAGGCTTCGGCCCCGGTGGCCGGCGCCGGCGGTGGGTCGGCTGCCCTACCCCTGATCGGTAGGTCTTACAAGCGAGAGAGTGGCATCCTGGGCACCGCCGTGTCGCGGCTGGTCGAAGACTTCGACTTCGAGCATGGCGGTTGGGGCGGGCCTCCCCGGTTCCCGCAGCCGGCGATCATCGAGTTGCTGTTGCGGCAGGCTCGGCGCGATGCGGACGGGCGCGCTCTGCCAGACGCCCAGGAACCTATTCGGGTCGCCATTCGTGCTCTGGACGCCATGGCCGCAGGCGGCATCCACGACCAGATCGGGGGCGGTTTTCACCGCTACGCGACCGACACGGACTGGCTGGTGCCGCACTTCGAGAAGATGCTCTACGACAATGCCCAGCTGGCGCGGGTCTACCTCCACGCCTACCAACTCACGGGCGAGCGGCGCTTTCGGGAAGTGGCAGAGACGACCCTCGACTACATGGCCCGCGAACTGCGGACGCCGGACGGCCTATTCGCCGCCAGCCAGGACGCCGACACCGACGGTGTGGAAGGGGCCACCTACGTCTGGACTCAGCCCGAGGTGGCGGCCGTGTTGGGTGGAACGGCGGCCGATCCTGGCTCGGAGGCGCAAGCAGGCGACGCCGGTCTCCTCGCTCTCTTCATGTCGGCTTACGGCGTGACCGAGTTGGGCAACTGGGAGGGCCGGACCATCCTCTCCCGGCTGATGAGCGACGAGCAGGTCGGGGCGATTCACGGGCTCTCGGCCGCGGCTGTCGCAACACAGCTCGACTCCGCCCGCCGCCTGCTGCTCGAAGGGCGCGGGGGTCGGCCTCAGCCAACTCTGGACGACAAGGCGGTGACCGCCTGGAACGGCCTGGCCCTGGCCGCGTTTGCCGAGGCGATCCCCGTCCTCGAGCGGCCCGCCGACCGGGAGACTGCCGAGCGCGTCGCCGAATCCGCGCTGCGCCTCCTGCGCGGTCCGGACGGCCGGCTGGCTCGGACGTTCCGGTCGGGCCGCACGACCGGGAGCGGCGGTCTCGATGACTACGCCTGCCTTGCCGACGGGCTCGTGGCGCTGTACGAAGCTACGTTCGACGAGCGCTGGCTGGCCGCGGCGCGCGAGTTGATTGGCGTCGTAGAGCGGCAGTTCGCCGATACGGCCGGCGGCTGGTTCGACACGGCAGCCGACGCCGAGCAGCTGCTGATACGGCCGAAGGATACGCAGGACGGAGCTACTCCATCGGGCGGGGCGACGGCGGCTGCGGTGCTGGTCCGGTTGGCGGAGTTGACGGGCGAAGGGCCATTGCGCAACGCCGCTGAGCGGGCCATCGGCCAGGTGGAGGGATTGGCGGCGAGATACCCGCGGAACTTCGCCGTCTGGCTCGGGGCGTTGGACTTTGCTGCAGCCGAGGTGGCGCAGGTAGTTATCGTCGGCGATCCTCACGCCCCGGATACGCAGGCCCTCGTGTCAGTAGTGAGGCAAGGCTTCCAGCCACATCGGGTCGTGGCCGTGGGCGAGGCGCGATCGAGCACGCTCGAGCTGCTGCACAACCGCTTCGCGTTGGATGGCCGGGCGACCGCTTTCGTGTGCCGCGATTTCGCCTGCCGTCAGCCTGTCACCGAGCCCCAGGCTCTGGCAGAAGAGCTCGCCTGATTGCTCCCTGGAGCGGGGTCAGGTTGAAGGCATAGCCGATCAGATCGATGCCTGGCGCCGGCGTGAAGTCGATCTCAGGCACGCGCACGAAGCCGATTCTCTCGTACAGCCGAATTGCCGCCGGCATCCACGCTCCCGTGTGCAGGACCAGTCGCCCTCGGCCGGCGTCTCGGGCGCGGTCCAGGCAAGCCTGCGTCAGCGCCCGGCCGATGCCACGGCCCCGGCACACCCGATCCACGGCCAGCATCCGCATCCCCGCCTCGCCCTCCGCCAACTCCTCCGAGTACGGATCGTCCGGACCGCGGACGTAGGTGACGCCACCGAGGAGCTCGCCCGCCAGCCCCACGGCCACGAGAACGCACGAGACCTCCGCGCGGGTGGCCACGTCACGTAGCCGGCGGTCGTACGCCTCCTGATTGTCCCCCACGTCCGGGTCCGAGTGGTAGGCCGCCACCGTCAGCTCGCCGAGCGGCCCGTACTCCTCGGGTCGAACGGGGCGGATCAGGAACGTCCTCTGGCGCGTTCTCATGCCGGCAGGGTAACCCCGCGCGTGCACCGGCTGCCGGGCGTCCGGGTTTCCGCATGGCCGAAGGTGGCCGGCCGCGCGATCATTCAGCCATGGCTGACGGACCTCTCCTCGTCTATGGGCCGAAATCGCTGAGCTATGACTTTGGGCCGCGGCACCCGCTGAGTCCGAGGCGTTTCGGGCCGGGTATCGAGTTGCTGCGGGCGGTGGGCGCGGAGCCGGGGCTGGCGCCTGAGCCGGCGGCCGACGCCGAACTCGCGTGGCTCCACTCACCCGACTACATCGGCACGGTGCGCCGTTTCTCCGCCGATCCCGGCGGGCCACCCGAGGCGGGCATCGGACCCGGCGACGATCCGGCCTTCGCCGGCATGCACGAGGCCGCGGCGACCGTCGCGGGCGGCTCGATCCGGGCCATGGGGGCGATCCTGCGGGGCGACGTCGAGCACGCCTATCAGCCCGGCGGCGGCCTCCACCACGCCATGCGGTCGCGGGCAAGCGGCTTCTGCGTCTACAACGACGTTGCTCTGGCGATTGCTCGGGCGCGGCGCGACGGGCTGCGCGTCCTGTACGTCGACCTGGACGTCCACCACGGCGACGGCGTTCAGGCGCTCCACTGCGACGACCCGGGCGTCATGACCATCTCCTTCCACGAATCCGGCCGCTCGCTCTTCCCCGGTACGGGTTCCGTGAGCGAGATGGGGGAGGGGACCGCGGCCGGTACGTCGGTCAACGTGCCTCTCGAACCGATGTGCGGGCCCGAACCCTGGCTGGCGGCGGTTCGGGCGGTCGTCCCAGCGCTGGCCGCTGCATTCGGGCCGGACGTCATCGTCAGCCAGCACGGCGCCGACGGCCACGTCTGGGATCCGCTGGCCCACCTCTCCCTGACGACGACGGCGATGGGCGAGGCTGCCCGGCTCGTCGACCGAATGGCCCATCGGTACGCGGGCGGGCGGTGGTTTGCGACAGGCGGCGGAGGCTACTCGGTCTATCGAGTCGTGCCGCGGGTATGGGCGCTGACATGGCTGGCTATGGCGCATCGAGAGGTTCCTCGGCTGCTGCCGGCTGAGTGGCGGGCACGTTGGGCAGGCGACGCCGCTCGCTGGGACGACGCGCCGCTGCCGGAGCGCTTCGAAGACTCCCCGAGCGTGCTGTCGGATTGGTCGACTAGCCCGGCGGCGGCCGAACGAGCGGAGAAGACGGTTTTGCTTGTTCGATCCGTCCTGGTGCCGGCCTTATTGCGCATTGCCGAGCTTCGGGGTTGGCGGCGATTCGATGGCAGCATGCCGGATAGATGGACGCGCGCCGCGCCGGCTGCAGGAGCGCAACCGGCCCGCCAGATCGAAGTCCGGGCCGAGTCGACCGTCCGTCTCCTCACACCCGCCGACCTCGATTCATTGTCTGTGGCGCCGCGAATCATGGCTCCGGCCGATCCGGCCGCCGCCGCCGAGATTCTCCGCGCGGCGCTGCATGACGGCGCCGTGGCCGTGGGCGCCGTCAACGGGGAGTGGCTCGTCGGCGTCGTGCTCGCGGCGCCCGCGTCGAAAAGTGGCGTGGACCCCGTGGACCCCGTGGACCCCGTGGACCCCGTGGACCAGCTCGTGGCCCTGGGAGTGGCGCCGGAGTGGCGTCGACGCGGCGTGGCCACGGCTATGCTGCGTGCCCTCGTCACCGAACAGGACCGCAGGGGCCGCGGGCTCGTCGCGCTGCACACGGCCGCGGAGCGCGACCCCATAGACCCGCTGCCCCGGGCGGTGCGCCGGGGAGTGGCTGAGCGACTGGCAGCCCACGCTGGCCTGACGGTCTCGGCGCCGCCGCTAGAAGTCTCCGCGGCCGATCCTGATGCCCGCTTGGGTGTTCATTTTCCGCCCAGCACCGGGGTCCCGATAGGGCTTCCGCCCCAGATCTAGCCGTCGGCTGTGCGATCCAACACTAAGACGCCAACTATTCGTTTGGGGCCGGCCGGCCTACTCCTTCGGGACCAACGGCACGGCTCCCAAACAGTGACGAACTCTACATTCGACCTATCGATCAACTGCCCGGACTCCAAGAAAGAGGAGACAACGGGCCAGCAGCGGAAGGTGCAGGAATTACGATGGACCACAAAGATCGCGGGATCTTCATCCTTCGGGTAGGCCTCGGACTCGGCCTCGCGTTCGCCGGCCTCGAAAAGTTCCTCCGGCTCGCCGGCGGCGCGGCCTTCACGTCGAAGGGCTTCCTCAGTTTCGGCACTAACGGTGCCTGGCTCGGCAGCGACCCGAAGGCGGTCATCAACCCGACTCACGGCTTCTGGGTTTCGGTTGCTGGCAACTCGTCCCTGGTTTCGATCTTCGACACCCTCGTCGTTTTCGGTGAGATCGCGATCGGTATCGCGCTGATCCTTGGCCTGGCCACTCGGTTCGCCGGCGTTATGGGCGCGCTCCTCATGGCTCTGATCTTCGTCTCTGGCTGGAGCTTCGCCAATGGCCCGTTCAACGAGGCCTTCTTCTACGCCCTGATCGCGATCGTACTGGCCTACACCGGCGCTGGCGCCTACGCTCTGGACACGGTCATCGCCAAGCTTCCGATCATGGAGAAGGTCCCGGTCATCAAGTACGCCCTCGGATAGCTTCCTCATAACATCTCACCGCGGGGAGTGTCTCGTCCCACTTCCTCCCTGCACCAAGAAACGGCGGGCCGCAAGGCTCGCCGTTTCTCTTTGTGTCGCGAAGATGGTCTCGAGGTCGGAGGCCCTAGTCCTCTCGCCCCGACCACTTCGGGCATGGCCGCGCAGGACCCGGCTACATTTGGCGAGCAGACTGGACGAGCGGGCGGTGCGCGGCCACGTGTGCGCGG
>JAYVMQ010000060.1:0-1938 GCA_043758855.1 Chloroflexota bacterium | reverse complement strand
CTTGAACACCTCGATCCTGAGTGCGTGCCCCTTCGTAGTGCCACCGCCCGCCGAACAGCGCGCCATCGCCCACATCCTCGGCACCCTGGACGACAAGATCGAGCTGAACCGCCGGATGAACGAGACCCTGGAGGCGATCGCACGGGCCCTCTTCAAGTCCTGGTTCGTCGATTTCGACCCCGTCCGCGCCAAATCCGAAGGCCGCGACCCCGGCCTGCCCGCGCACCTCGCCGACCTGTTCCCCGATTCGTTCGAGGACTCGAAGCTGGGCGAGATCCCGACGGGGTGGCAAACCGCGGCGGTCTCCGATCTCGCCGATGTAAACGCCCGGACTCTCGGCCGAACGGACCCCCTGGATGCAATCGACTACGTCGAGATCAGCGAGGTCAGGCGAGGCCAGGTCGCGAACATCGTTCGCTACGAGAGGGGCACCGAGCCGAGTCGCGCAAGAAGGCGCCTCGCCCACGGCGACTCGGTCATTTCAACCGTCCGACCGGACCGTGGTGCGTACTTCCTGTGCCTGAATCCACCAAAGACACTCATCGCGTCCACGGGCTTCGCCGTCGTGAGTCCTCGCGACGGCAATTGGGCGTTTCTGTACTCGGCGCTTACGCGTACCGAGGTTGGCAACGAGCTGGGCAGACTTGCGGATGGCGGCGCCTATCCTGCCGTCCGGCCCGAGGCCGTAGGTGGGCTCTGCCTCATGAGCCCCCAAGCGAGCGAGACTCGGTCGGCGTTCGACGAGCTGGCACGGCCGCTGTACGAGCGATCCGAGCAGAATCGAATGGAGAACCGCTTGCTCACCGCGCTGCGCGACTCGCTGCTGCCCAGGCTCATTTCCGGGGAACTCCGCGTCTCGGCGCCGCAGGCAGGAGCGAGTCCGACGGTATGAATATCCGGCGGCTGTTGAAGGTAGGCACGCTACGACTCATCCATCGCACGCTCGACGCCGGGCGTCACATGACGCGCGGTATAGCGGCGAAGTACCTCGAGCGTCGCCTCATCCGACTCTCGGAGCATTGCCAGAGCCGTGCGGGCATCGTCCGGCCTGCGCCAATGCGGGCCGGTCGAGAATGACAGCCGCCCGACTGGAGTCTGGTCGTCGTCCGCGATGGTGAAGGGGTGCCACAGCGCGGTGGAGCCGAAATGGGCCATCTCGTTGAGCAGCGCGTAGACCGTCCGGATGCCGGCCAACTCGGTCGCTGCAAACTCGAAGAGGTCCCGGAAGGACTTGCGGGTGTTCTTGGGCAGTTCCGCCATCGGCTTCTCGAGCGCTGCCAGGTAGTCCGGATGCGCGTCGACGTAGAACACCAAGGCGACGAGTTCGACGTAGGCCCGTAGCAGGGTGAAGGCGGCGTGCGGATTCTCCTCACGCACTGCCGACACAACCCCCGCGTGGAGCGAGGTCGACCGGTTAATGAACGACATCAGCGGCAGATGGGCGATCAGCAGCACCTTGTCGTCGCCTGATCCGAGCGAGTCCTTGGCCAATTTGGTGAACTGCTGGTAGCGCTCGTCCGCGTCGCGCAGGCCCCCTTCGACGCTTGGCACCCGCGAGAGGTCGAGCGGGATCTCCTCAAAGCCCGGTTTGGTCATTCGTGGCGTCTCCCGCGCGGTCGCTGTGCCTCGTCATCGCGGGGCATTCTGCTTCATCCGCGGCGCTCGATAGCGGTGATCGTCTCGATGATTCGCAGCGCCGCTCGCACTGGGGCCGATCTCGTCGCGCGTTGGCCGCTTCGCGGCTTCCGACCGGGGGTGATCGAAAACTCCGGACTGACTGATGGCGTGATCACGCCGTCGTCCCAGGCCAGGCGCGCGACCTCGTCGAGATAGAGCCCGTGGCGGACGTACCGGCCGGCTCGGCTGGGTCCGAAGGGTTCAGGCACAATGCTTATTCAAGCAGATAGCTGGTGGCTTTGACAAGTGGCAGCCCAGGCT
>JAYVMQ010000059.1:0-3808 GCA_043758855.1 Chloroflexota bacterium | reverse complement strand
GCGGCAACAGCCGAGTCACTCAGTACGCTGATTTTGGCTCAACCTCTCCAGTTGCGTCATCTTTCAAGGCCGACAAGAACCTGGTCTTTACCGTCAGGGTGCCGAGCGGATCGACCGCTTTCCACTGGCGGATGGTCTCCTACGACACGTTCCAGACGAACGGTTGGGCGCTCGGACCGAATGTGCGCGAAGACCAGGTCTTAGCCGGGTCGACGATTGACACGGGCACACAGGATCTGGTGGGCACGACCACTCCGGGTCGGACCCAGGTCTCGATAGTGGTGCATATTCAGGACCCGTCGATCAAGCACGTGATTGTCGCCAACGAGCCCGACACGGTCAGCGTCAGTGTTCGGCGGACTCTGGTGGATAGCTTTCCCAGCAGCGCCAACGTGGCCTGGCTTAGCTCCGATGCCACGGACTACACGGTGTCGTCGTATGTCCCCAACAACGACCCTGCGGGTGCCGGCTTGACCGAGTGGCGGCTGAGACAGGCTGGCAGCAGCTACCCACCAGGGCTGCTTGGGCGATACACGCAGGGCGCCGGCCAGGTCGGCACCGATGGCCGGAAGCTCCTCAGCGAGATTGAAGCCTGGGCCAAGACTCAGGGGAACGCCTTTAACACCGAATACGACGTGGCCAAGGCCGTCCAGGCGTACCTGCACTCGGAGCGGTTCAAATACAACACTGACATCGCAAGCCCGATGCAGCAGCGGTGCCAGGGGCTCTCCACCGTCGACTGCTTCGCCACTATCCGTCAGGGATTCTGCGAGCAGTACGCCACGACCATGACGATGCTGATGCGCGTGAAGGGCTATCCGGCCCGATACGTGCTCGGCTACTTGCCAGGTGCCATCGATGAGCACTCCCTGATCCAGCAGGTCACGAGCCAGCAGAGGCATGCCTGGGTCGAGGTCTTCTTCCCGACGTACGGCTGGATCACGTTTGATCCCACCGGCGGTCCAGGGCAGCCAACGGCACTGGTTCCCGGCAGCGCTGTCGCCGCCTCGCCGACACCCATCGCGACAGCGGATCCTGCCGAGACCTCCGCCAGCCGGCCGAGTCGTAGCCCCGCTGACGCGGGCGGCCTCACGACCTCAGGCGAGAATGGCGCGCCCGGGGCCATCGTGCCGTTCCTGCTGATGGCAATAATCGCCTTGGCCCTGTTCGTGCTGTGGCGGCGACGCCCGCGACGCCTCAGCGAACCAGACAAGGTCTATCGCAACATCGTTCGGCTTGCCAGCCGGATCGGCTACAAGCCGGCGCCAAATCAGACGGTCTACGAGTACACAGGGATGCTGGCGGACGTCGTTCCCAGGGCTCGCGAGTCACTGGGCGTCGTCGCCATGGCTGCGGTTGAAGTCACGTACGGCCGCCACGTCCTGGGGGCCGGACGTCTGGCCGCCCTGGCGTCGGCCCAGAAGATGGTCAGGCGAGCGCTCTTTAGACTTGTGTGGCGATTGCCGATGATCGGTGGCCGCTCCAGATCGAAAGCGGCCGGTCGAGGCAAGGTGGCGAGGCGCGGTTCGCGGCGCTGACGATGGGCAGCTCCGCTAGAGAGCGCCGCTGGCGTTTCGGTCGGCCGATTCCTCGGCTCTTGGGAGGGAGCCGCCGCCCAGATGGGACTCGTAGTTGAGGGTTCGGAGGACCGCACGGCCGGCGCGAATCTCGACGACGGAAATCGCACCCAGCCCGAAGTCGAAGTTCCAGAAGTGCTCCATGGAGAGTCCCAGCAGCACGCATATGACGACCCGGAATACGCCGCCGTGGCCGACAACCATCGACCAGCATCGTTGATCCGGGGCCTGGTCGCCGTAGCCGAGCACCTGGTGGCGGTCGTGTGTGCCGGGCTGCGAGTCCGCGGCCATCGCCGCCAGAAGCTTGGCCAGGGCGATCTGGACTCGGGCCTCGACGGCTTCGAGGTTCTCACCGCCGGGGGCGTGAAACCTCGTGGGCCAGCGCCGCCAACCCGCCAGCGAGTCGCCGAAACGGGCCGTGATCTCCCTGTCCGTCAGGCCTTCCCATGAGCCCTGCGCTATCTCGCCGAAGCCCGGGTCGGGTTGGAGTGGGGGCGTGGCGCGACCGGCCGCATTCATCTCCGCAACTGCCAGCTCAGCGCTGCGCCGGGCCCGTCCTAACGGTGAGTGCACGATCGCGAGGGGCGGCCCGGCCGGAATAGGCAGCATCGGCGGCGTAGCCGGTGAGGCCAGTTTGCGGCCGGCCAGACGGGCCTGGAGTTCGCCCAGTGCAGTGAGGGGCGCCTCCATTGCGCCCTGGAAGCGGTTCTCGACGATGAATTGCGTTTGGCCGTGGCGAAGCAGCACCAGGACAGCGTCGAGGCCCTGGGGAATCAACCGCGCGGCCCCGGATGCCAGCTCCTCGCCGGCCCCGGCCCGCTCAGCGTCCCGTAGGGAGGAGTTCAACGTTCGGTCGCGGCCCGGATTACCCACACCTCGAGGACATGAGGGTGGTTCCGGATCTGGACCGCCACAGCGTCCGACACTTCGTCGTCCACGGCGAGAAGCATCAGGGCGTCATGTCGAGGCGCCGATCGGGCCAGGGTCATGGAACTGATGTTGACACCCGCCTCGCCCAGGATCAGGCCGATACGGCCCATTGTTCCGGGCTTGTCCTGATGACGGGTCAGCACCATAAAAGGCGTGGGCGCCATGTCGAGCCAGTTGTCGTCGATGCGGACAAGACGAGGTTCGCCATTGGCGATGGTACCGGCCAAGACGGCCTTGCCGGCGTCACCCTCGACGGTCAGGGTCACGAGAGATGCAAAGGTACCTGCGTCGTTGGTCTTGCGCTCGTTGACGGTGAGGCCGCGGCTCTTGGCAAGGAACCCGGCATTGATGAGATTGACTCGCTCCGAGGTGGCGTCCGCGAGAATGCCTCGGAGGGCGGCCGCAGTCAGTTGCGACGCGTCGTGGTTGGCGAGTTCGCCGGCCACGTCCACGGTCAGCGTCTTGACGCCGCCGCGGAGGTACTGGGCCGCAAAGCGGCCCAGCGTTTCGGTCAGCGGCAGATAAGGTGCGGTTGCCCGGGCCGTCTCCGGAGTAAGAAGTGGAGCGTTCACGGCGTATCTCGCGGATCGACCGGCCAGGACGTCGATGACCTGCTCGCAGGCCTCCTCGGCGACTCGCAGCTGGGCCTCAGCCGTGAGAGCGCCAAGGTGCGGCGTCAACACGGTGTTCGGGGCGGTCAGCAATGGCGAGTCTACCGGCGGTTCCTTCTCGAACACGTCGAAGGCCGCTCCGGCAATCTTGCCGTCGACGAGCGCTTGGGCCACGGCCGCCTCGTCGTAGACGCCGCCGCGGGCGACGTTGACGAGCATTACGCCCGGCTTGAGCTTGCTGATGTTGTGGGGGCCGATGATGCCGCGCGTCGCCTTATTGAGCGGCACGTGGACGGTGATGACGTCAGCCTTTTCGATGATCGTGTCGACATCGGCCAGAGTGACCCCGTGCAGTGCGGCTTGCTCGGCCGTCACAAACGGGTCATGGCCGATGATGTTCATCTCCAGGGCGCGAGCTCGTTCAGCTACGGCCTGGCCGATCTTGCCAAGGCCGATGATGCCGAGCGTCCGGCCGCGCAACTCTACCCCTGTGAAGGAGCTGCGCTTCCATTCGCCTTTGCGCATCGAAGCGTCGGCGGCGGCGGTCTTGCGGGCCAGCGCCAACATCAGGGCGATGGTCTGCTCCGCGGCCGAGACCGTATTCCCGGTCGGGGCGTTGACGACCACGACTCCGGCCTTGGTGGCGGCTTCCAAGTCTACGTTGTCCACGCCGACTCCGGCCCGGCCGAT
>JAYVMQ010000058.1:0-5288 GCA_043758855.1 Chloroflexota bacterium | reverse complement strand
CGAGGGCGCGGCGTCGCTCGGCTCCCAGCCCGCCTGGCTGGCATAAGTGACGAAGAATGAGTACACGTTCCAGAGAACGAGCAGCCGGCGTCGCGCCTCGTCCGCGGCATGCCAGCCGAAGAGAATGTTGTCCTCCGGCCGGGCGTTGGCGAACATCCAGCGCATGACGTCAACGCCCATTCGCTCGGCAGCCTCGTCGAAATCGATAGCGTTGCCCCAGCTCTTGTGCATCGGCCGGCCATCCTCGCCAAAGACGAGTGCATAGCCGAAGAGCGTCTTGAACGGCGTCTCGCGGCGGAGGACAGTGCTCATGGCCAGAAGCGAATAGAACCAGTTGCGGAACTGCCCAGGGAAGCTCTCAGTCACGAAGTCGGCTGGGAACCAACCCTGCTCATGGCCATCCTCTGACGCCTGGGGCATCGTCGAAAATGGCACAATTCCAGCGTCCAGCCACGGGTTGCCGACGTCGCTTATGCGGGCCACCGGCTCGCCGCAGCCGGAGCAGCGGATCCTGACCGCGTCCACATACGGCCGGTGCGGGCTGTGGCCATCGAATTGCTCCCAGCCTTCAACTGCTCGCTCGGCCAACTCATCCCGACTGGCAATAACGTTGATCGTGCCGCAGTCGCAGTCGTAGATTGGCAGCGCCAGACCCCAGTAGCGCTTCTTGCTAATCATCCAGTCGTGCATGTTCAGGAGCCAGTCGAGCTCCCGCTCGTAGCCGAAACCGGGGATCCATTTGATGTCGCCGATGACCCCCATGATCTGGTAGCGCAGGCTGGCGTCGATTTCAGCCGCCGACAACTGCTCGCGCGGCGTCTCGTAGACCGGGCCCATGCTGATGTACCACTCGTCCACGAGGCGAAAGACGAGCGGCGTGCCGCAGCGCCAGCAGTGCGGGTAGCGGTGGGTGATCGTCTCAAGCCGGTAGAAGCGGTGTTTGTGCTTGAGCGACTCGATGATCGGATCCTTGACGTCGCGCACATCCCGGCCGCTGAACGGGCCGAAACCGGCGATGACAATGCCACTCTCGTCGAGCGGCGCGATCACCGGCAGGCCCAGAGACTTGCCCAGGACGAAGTCCTCGGCGCCGCAGCCGGGGGCGATGTGGACGATGCCGGTGCCCTCTCCCTCACCCACCTCGTCCCACAGGACGATGCGGTGCTCATAAGGCGACCCGTCCGCGCCCGGAACCGCCGCGAAGGCAGCCTCGACCGCCGGCAGCTCGTCAAACGGGCCGGCGTACCGCCAACCGGCCAGATCACGGCCCGAGAGCTCCTCGCCGATCTGGAACGGTCCCTCGAGAGCCGTCTTCAGCGTGCCGCGGCCCAGCCAGAAGGTCTCGTCGCCCTGTCTGACCTTGACGTAGCGCAGGTTCTCGCCTACGGCCGCAGCCACGTTCGACGTCAGCGTCCAAGGCGTGGTCGTCCAGATTAGGAGCGCCTCACCGGGCCGGTCGAGCAGCGGGAACTTGACCGTAAGGCCGGGGTCTTCGCGGTCGGCGTAACCCTCGGTCATCTCATGCTGGCTGATGCCCGTACCGCAGCGGGCGCACCACGGCATCGTGTCGTGGCCCTTGTACAGCCAACCGCGACGATGGCACTCGGCGATGAAGGACCAGATCAGGTAGTTGTTCTCGTTGGAAAAGGTGAAGTAGCTGCCGCCGAGCTCTGGCATACCCAACCGGCCAACCAGGTTTTCGGCCGTGTCGGTGACCGGCTCACCGGCAGCACCTTTGATCGTGACTTGCTGGGTCGGATCCTCGGCCAGGAGATCTCGCAGTCGCCGCAGTTCGACCGGGTCGTTCCAGTCCATCCACATTCCGAGCCGGATCGATTGCTCAGTCTGGCGCGCCGCGTAGGTGAGCACTCGCTGCTTGCAGAGGCTGACGAAATCGGCGATGCCGTAGGCCTCTATGTCGCGCTTGTTGGTAAAACCCAGGTCCTTCTCGACGTTGACCTCGACCCACAGGCCCTGGCAGTCGAAGCCGTTCTGGTAGCGCTGATCGCGTCCTTGCATGGCCCAGAAACGCTGGAACAGGTCCTTGTAGGCCCGACCCCAGGCGTGGTGCACTCCCATAGGGTTGTTGGCCGTTATGGGTCCATCGAGGAAGCTCCAGCGCTCCTTGCCCGCGTTCTGAGCGCGCAGGCGAGAGAACGTCTGGCGATCACGCCAGAGCGCCAGGATTTCGTTCTCCTGGGCAACGAGATCGGGCTTGGAGCTGACTGGTCGGAACATTGTCCTCGGTGCTCTAGTGCGGCAGATTCGACGATCCCCTCACCCGACTCGTGTTTGCACGACGGCGAGGGGACGTGTACCTCTCTATCGTAGCGAACCTGCGGCATCGACAGTCCGCGGAACGTCTCCATATCCCGGGAAGTGCCCGGCGCTCCCGCCGGCTGATTCACTCGCTGGAGTGTGTTTAGGCCTTCTCCGTGACCCGGTACTCCAGGTATCTACCGGTAAGCAGACGCGTCTGCGCATCTAGGGCCGGCAGGTTCGTGAATAGCACCCCGATGACCGGCAGGCATATCCACTGCAGCCACGAAACGATGTGCATCCGCAGGCCCCACTCCGGCGGCCGAGGCGGCGACAGCTGATCCTCGATGAACATCAGCACCAGCAGGGAGGACATCGCGCCCGTCAGGAGCCAGGCGGTGTACACCGGCAGCTGCTGTCCAAAGGTGCCTGCGGCAAAGGTCTGGTTTAGGGCCACCGGCAGGGCCGCCCCGAAGATCATGATGAACGGAGCCACGGCCCAGTTGATGTGGTCCAGCCACAGATCGAAGAGTCGGGCGATGCGGTCCCGCAGTGGGATCTCCGAGTGTGAGATGGCATTGTCTATGTAGTAGGGAATGTCGGTCACTCCCCAGGCCCAGCGGCGGATCTGTGTGTACTGCTGCATCAAGCTGCGTGGATACGACCGCGCCCGAACGGCGTCGCCGTAGATCGGCATGAAGAGAGGCACAGCCCGGAATTGGCCGCTGTATCGGAAGAAGCACTTCCAGTAGAAGCGGCTGTCCTCCGGAATCGCGTCGGTGGCCCAGTAGTCGACATCATGGACCGTGTGCAGCGAAACCGCGTACGAACTGAAGCTGATCAGCCTCTCAGGGGTTAGGTGCCGCCACATCTGGACGTGCGTTGATCCCACGGCCACAAGCCGAACCGGCAAGGGGCATTGCCAAAGGTTGTTGTGAAACATCGGGACCGGCTGGTACAGCCGCCGGAAGCGGTCGCGGTCGGTCACGAACTTGTACGTCAGGTAGCCGAAGTATTGCTTGTGCACCCGGTAATCCGAGTCCAGGTCCGTGACCACGACCTGCTTGCTATCGAAGCCGAGACTCGTCAGTTCGCGATACAGCCACCGCCCGCCGTAGGCCATTGCGCTCGACTTGCCCACGACCACGCCGGGCTCAAGCGGGTCCAGGATGTGGAAGAAGTGGCGGAACGACGAGCCAAAAGCCTCGCGCAGTTTGGCCACGTTCTCCCGACCCTGAAGATCCGTCTCGCGGGTGATGATCGCGACCATCCGCAGGTCTCGCGGGAAGTCGGTATCCGCCAGCGCCTTGACAGTCTCATAGAGCTTCTCGTAGGGCTCCGTATAGGTTGGGATTAGGGCGACGTGCCAGAGCTGACGCGGGTTCGGGATCGGCTCCTCGAGAGCAAGCAGCCGCTCCATGCTGCGCTGCTCCCTGACCAGGCGCAGTATCTCGCGACATCCGCCCTCGGCGGCCAGCTTGTTGCCGGCGGCCTGCAGTTCAGCCGTGCGCAACTGGACGCGCGCGATTAGGTCGGTCAGCTGATCGTAGCGTCCCTGGGGGTCGGACAACGAGAAGGCCCGCTGCCGCCAGTCGACCGCCAGCACGCGCCGAATCCGCCGGAACGATACGGCAACGCTGATGGCCAGCACGACGGCGCGGTAGAGCCAGTAAAAGTCGAAGCAGAGAACGAAGACGCCCAGAGCCGCCGGATAAAAGAGCGCGAGCGGGAGCATGGCCAGGATCAGAAACCATGTGACCAGGCCGGGGATGATCTCCAGGACTCGATTCGAGAGTTTCCGTCTCGTCTTCTGGGCCGGGACTTGTGTTTGGGTTACCGACCGACCAGCCGAGGAGTCTGGCGCATCTTGCTCACTCACTCTTGTAGACAGGCGTCACCCAGTGGCGGAACTCCACCAGGCGACCGCGCACCGCGTCGAAGTAAGTTTTGCTGATTCGGCGCGAGATCGGGCCGATTTGACCGTCCCCAACAGCCCGATGATCAACTGAGGCAACCGGCGAGATCTGAGCACCCGTGCCACACAGGAAGACCTCGTCGGCAATGTACAGCTCGGTTCGGTCGATCGACCGTTCCTTGACCGTGATCCCGAGGTGCTCAGCGATCTCGAAGATGCCGGCCCGCGTGATCCCCTCGAGGATGTCGTCGCTGACGGGAGGCGTGATTAGGACGCCATCGCGAACCATGAAGAGGTTCTCGGCCGATCCCTCGGCGACGTGGCCGTCCTGCGTCAGCACGATCGCCTCGTCAAAGCCGTTGAGCATCGCCTCGGACTTCGAGAAGGCCGGGTTGACGTAGCTGCCCGTGATTTTGCTGCGTGCTGGGATGGCCGTATCGCTGATGCGCCGCCAGGAGACGGTGCCCGTGGGAATGCCCTTTGTCGTGTCGATGTAGTCGCCCATCGGAATCGACAGGACGTAAAAGTCGTGGGTCAGCCCATGGAGCCTGACGCCGATGGCCTCAGTGCTCTTGTAGACCGACGGCCGGCAGTAGGCGTCTTCGTGGAAGTTGTTACGGCGCAGAACCTCAAGAATGATCTCGGAGAACTCCTCGACCGACGGCACATCCGCCATGAGCATGATCTTGCTCGAGTTGCGGAGTCGGACGACGTGCTCCTGGACGCGGAGGGCGTAGAGCTGCTTGTCTTCTGGGTTCCAGTAGGCGCGAATACCTTCGAAGACAGCGGTCCCATACAAGAAGGCGTGGGTCATGATCGAGACGTGTGCGTCACCCAGCGCTACGTAGCCGCCCTGAAAGTAGCAGATAAGGCTGTTCTGGTCGGGCTTTGCCGCCGCACTTGCAGCGGGAACCGCAGCGTTCTCGGTGACCATTCTTTGGCGCTCCCTGGTACTACACACCGGCTGCTGACCGGCGAGACCCAATTATAGCCGCCGAGCAGGGAGGGCCCAGCTGAGTCGTCGCGGGGACGCCCGCCCCGTTCAGCCTCGGGCAAGCGTGAAGATCACGACGCCCAGATAGGTAAGGTAGAAAGCGCCTCCCACGAGTAGCCC
>JAYVMQ010000057.1:0-6316 GCA_043758855.1 Chloroflexota bacterium | reverse complement strand
GTCGTAAGGCCCCGGGGGGCCTCTAAGTCCGGGAGGAATCGCACCAGCTCGTGCTGAGGTTCATTGTTCGACGAGTTCTCGGGGCGATACCCGTCCTCTTCGGGCTGTCCGTGATCCTGTTTCTGTTTCTAAGGCTGCTGCCCGGCGACCCGGCCACAGCCATCCTGGGCCAGCACGCCACACCCCAGCTGATCGCCCAGATCCATGAGACCCTTGGGCTCGACCAGCCGCTGTACCACCAGTACCTGAGCTACCTTGTCAGGCTCCTGCAGGGCGATTTCGGGGCGAGTATCGTCGACAGTCGGCCGGTTTGGGATACCTTCCTTGTGAGGTTCCCGGGCACGATCGAATTGACCATGGGCGCCCTCATCTTCGCGGTCGGCTTGGGCATCCCCCTTGGCCGGCTCGCCGCCCGCCACCCCAACGGCTGGATCGATGGCCTGGTGACCGTGGTGTCACTCTTTGGCATCTCTATCCCGATCTTCGTGTTGGGCTACACGCTTGTCTTCGTGTTCGGCGTCCAACTGCACTGGCTGCCGGCCCTCGGCCAGATCGATCCGCGCTTGAATGTGGAACCCGTCACCCACTTCGCCATCATCGACGCCACCCTTTCGGGCAACTTCAACGCCGTCCTGGATGCCTTCTCACATCTGATCCTGCCGTCGATCGCCCTCGGTTCGATCCCCCTTGCCACCGTGACGCGAATTACCCGGGCGGCCGTAATCGACGTGAGCAACGAGGACTACGTGCGGACGGCCCGGGCCAAAGGCCTGACGCAACGAAGGGTTGACGACCGCCACATCATGCGCAACGCCTGGCTGCCCGTTACAACGGTGATCGGCCTGCAGGTCGGCTCGTTGCTCGCGGGCGCGGTCCTGACCGAAACGGTGTTCAGCTGGAATGGCGTTGGCTCGTGGGTGGTAAACGCCATTCAGAACCATGACTACATCGTCGTGCAGTCGCTGATCATGATCTTTGCCACGATCTTCCTGACCGTAAACCTGATCGTGGACATCGGCTACGCATTTTTGAACCCGCGGATCAGGTACGCCTGACATGACTACCCCTACGATACCCGTGGTGATAAGAGCCGCGCCTCGAGCCAGCCGGGGGCTTTGGCGGGATGCGCTGCGCCGGCTGCTGCGCAATGGACCGGCCATTCTGGGCATGATCTTCATCGTGGTCTTTGTCCTGGCCGCCATCCTCGCGCCGGTGCTGGCCCCATTCGATCCGACGATCGGTATCCTCGTTGACGGCAAACAGGGCCCGAGCGCTCAGCACCTGATGGGCACGGACCTCCTCGGGCGCGACGAGTTCAGTCGGATCCTGTACGGAGCTCGGATCAGCCTGACGGTGGGGACTATCGCCGTGTTCTTCGGTCTGGTTTTCGGCTGCCTGATTGGAGCGATTGCCGGCGGTGCCGGCGGCGTCCTGGACGGGCTCCTGATGCGCTTCATCGACGTGCTGCTGGCCGTGCCGGGCATCCTGCTCGCCATTGGCATCGTCGCCTGGCTCGGACAAGGCCAAATTCAGATCATGCTCGCCGTCGGCATCTCGTACGCACCGATATTTGCCCGTCTCCTGCGGGGCAGCCTGCTGGCCCTGCGCGAATCTGACTACGTCATTGCGGCAAGGTCCATGGGCGCCTCCCCGACACGCATCCTGCTGCGCCACATGCTGCCCAACGCACTGACTCCGCTCATCGTCCAGGCCACGCTGGCAGCGGCTACGGCCATCATCGACGTGGCCGGGCTGGGCTTCCTGGGACTCGGCCCGGGCGACCCACGCGTGGCCGAATGGGGCGAGATGCTGACCGACTCGGCTCGGTTCCTGCAGTCGGCTCCGTACCTGATCTTCTTCCCGGGCGCTGCCATCGTTATCAGCGCCATCGGCTTCAACCTGCTGGGCGACGGCTTGCGCGAGGCCCTCGACCCGCGCCTGAAGAGGTAACGCGATGGCCCTGCTTTCGGTGCGTGATTTGGTAGTCCGCTTCCGGACTCACGACGGCACAGTCAATGCCGTCAACGGCGTCTCGTTCGACCTCGACGAGGGCGAAACGCTCGGTCTCGTAGGCGAGTCGGGATGCGGCAAGAGCGTCACCAACCTGGCCGTTATGCGCCTGCTGCCGGCCCCGGCCGGACGGATCGAGGGCGGCCACGTCTACTTCGAAGGCGAGGATCTCGTCGGCCTCGATGAGTCGGAGATGCGGGAGTTGCGGGGCAAGGAGATCGCCATGATCTTCCAGGACCCCATGACTAGCCTGAACCCGGTTCTGACAATCGAAGAGCAGATGGTCGAAACGATCAAGGCCCACAAGAAGGTCTCCGGCAAGGAAGCACGGGCGCGGGCTGTCGAACTACTGGCCATGGTCGGCATACCGTCACCGGAGAAGCGTCTGCGCGATTTCCCGCACCAGTTCAGCGGCGGCATGCGTCAGCGGGTGATGATCGCCATGGCCCTGGCTCTCGAGCCCAAGCTGCTCATCGCTGACGAGCCGACGACGGCCCTGGACGTCACCATCCAGGCCCAGGTCCTGGAGCTGCTAAGCCGCCTCGCCGCGGACCACGGCACGGCCGTGATCCTGATCACTCACGATCTCGGCGTCGTGGCCGAGATGACGCGCCGCACCAACGTCATGTATGCGGGCTTCATCGTCGAGAGCGCGACGACCGCCGATCTGTTCGCGCGGCCGTCCCATCCGTATACCGTGGGCCTGCTGCATTCGCTGCCGCGCCTGGATGCTCAGCCCGGCGAACTTCTGATCCCGATCGAGGGAGCGCCCCCCGATCTGCGCTTTGCGCCTGTGGGCTGCCCGTTTGCGCCGCGTTGCGCCTGGCGGGTAGAACGCTGCTGGAAGGAGATGCCGCCGCTGGAGCCGCTCGGGCTGGGGGCGACGACCGACGTCCAGATGACCGGGCCTCAGGCCACTCACCGCGCCGCCTGTTGGAATCGGCCAACGGCGCAAGAGGCTGCGATCGGCTGGCCGCTACGCGCCGACTTCGTAGCCGCGCCTGAGCCGATCGAGGCCCCCCGATGACGGCGCCGCTCGAGCCCCAGTTCGGGGCCGGGCCCTCTGCCGCGCCTCAGCCGCTCATCCAGGTCGAAGACCTCAAAATGTACTTCCCCATTACGAGCGGCGTGCTCCTCAACCGCCATGTCGGGGATGTGCGCGCCGTCGACGGCGTCTCTCTGGCGATCAATAAGGGTGAGACCGTGGGGCTCGTGGGTGAGTCCGGGTGCGGCAAGAGCACCGTCGGCCGCACAATCCTGCGCCTTTACCGCCCGACGGCCGGCCGGATCATCTTCGACGGTCAGGACATCACCCTGGCCGAGGGCTCAACTCTGCGAGCCGTTCGGCGGCGGATGCAGATGATCTTCCAGGATCCGTACTCCAGCCTGAACCCCCGCATGACTGCTGCCGGGATCATCTCCGAACCGCTCGAGATCCACGGCATCAGCGGCGGGCAAGAGCGGCGCGAGCGTGTCCGCGACCTGCTGGCCACGGTCGGTATGGATCCCGACTACGGCGATCGCTATCCGCACGAGTTCAGCGGCGGCCAGCGCCAGCGCATCGGCGTGGCCCGAGCCCTGGCCTTGCATCCTGATCTGATCGTGGCCGACGAGCCCATCAGCGCCCTCGACGTCTCGATCCAAGCCCAGGTCATCAACCTTCTGGAGCGGCTCCAGGACGAATTCGGCCTGACTTATCTCTTCATCGCCCACGACCTCTCCGTGGTGCGGCACATCAGCGATCGGATCGCCGTGATGTACCTGGGCAAAATCGTCGAGATGGCCGGCTCGCGAGACCTATACGAGCGGCCACTCCACCCCTATTCCATTGCCCTGCTCTCGGCGGTGCCGATCCCCGATCCGGCGATCGAGGGCCGCCGCCGCCGAATAATCCTGACGGGCGACGTGCCAAGCCCTTCTAACCCGCCGTCAGGCTGCCGCTTCCACACCCGTTGCTGGCTCCGAGAGCGGCTCAACAATCCAGAGCGGTGTGTCGCCGAGGAACCAGCGTTGCGCGAGATGGCGACCGGGCATCAGGTCGCCTGCCATTTCGCCGAAGAGGTGGACGGCACGGCCGAACAGGTCCAGGTCACCGGCCGGGCACCTGCCAGACCTTCGACCGGAACGGGAACCACGCCTGCCCCGGGAACCACGGCTGGAGTGGGCGCCACACCAGGCACGCTGGCCGCAACCGGTACCGCGTCACGCGCGGCAGTCTTGCCGGCGCAGGCGGTGACGCCTTCGATGCCCTCGACGCCCGACGAACCTCGGCCGCTTCCTCGCCAGCGGGGCTAGGCTTCCACTTCTATCTGGTCGCGGGCTTCCGGCAGATCATGATTTCGACGAAGCCGTAGGCGCTCCTGGACCCTCGCAAACCACGTCCTGTCGGGCGGTGCGCGGCCAGCATCTGGAACTACTCCATGGCCTCAAGCACGAATACCGGGATCTGTCGATCTGTCTTCGCCTGGTAGTTCGCGTAGTCGGGAAAGGCTTCGACGGCGCGCTGCCACCAGATGGCCTTCTCGGCGCCCGTGACCTCGCGCGCCGTATAGTCATCTTTGGTCGCGCCATCCTGCAGCTCGACGTGCGGGTTCTTCTTGAGGTTGTAGTACCAGACGGGATTCTTCGGGGCGCCGCCGAGTGACGCGACCACCGCGTAGGCGCCCTCGTGTTCGACGCGCATGAGGGCAGTCTTACGGAGCTTCCCGGTCTTGGCGCCGACCGAGGTCAGCACGATCACGGGCTTGCCGCGAAGATCGCCGCCTTCCTGGCCGTTCGTCGCCTCGTATAGCTCGGCGTGCTTGCGCGCCCAAGCGGAAGTGCTCGGTTCGTATTCTCCGGTGAGGGGCAATTTCCTTTTCCTTCCTTGACTCGCCTGCTGCGGGAACACGATACCCGCGATGCGGCGTGGAGGCTTCCCGGACGTGCGAGACCACCGTTGAGCTATGGCCGGGGCTGGCCTCAGCAAGGCCCACGTGGGGATGCACGACCCGCGGGCCGGCTGGGCTCAGGACGACTTCCGCTCGACCACGTCGACTCGCATTCGTGGAGCACCGCTCATGGCCGCCATGGCCTGTGGAGACCGCCACAGCTCCTGCAGCGCGACCTTGAACGCCTCTGCCTGGACAAGAGTGTCGGAGGTGTACGGGATCCTCACAGTCGATCGCGGCTGGAGCGGCGCCAGCTTCGAGCAGTGGTATGCCGAGACGCTTGAGCGCCTCTTCCTAGGCTCAACGCCAGCGAACCGGCCGCAGAGTGGAGGCGGCTAGGGCAGTCGACTCTAGGGCCGTCGAAGGCGAGGAGTTTAGCGCCGCCAACCCAACACTACTGCCGGACGACGGGTCTCATCGGGTAGACGCCGACGACCCCGGGGCTGGTGGGATCGAGCAGCATTTCGCAGCCGACTTCGCCGCCTCTGACGAGATCACCCAGGAACTGCGCTTCTCGGGGCGGCAGGCCGACGTAGAGCGTGCGCTGGCCGGTCGCGATGGGGCTGACCTCGTCCTCAAGGCCATCGATCAGGAAGCGACGTCGAAGCTCGTGGACGGGGACGTAGGGGCGGCTCTTGATGAAGCGGCGCATCTGGGCCAGCGTGCAGGATGACGACCTCTGGCCGAGGGACTGATCCGAAACGCCGGCGTCCCGCTGTGGGGTCGTTGCGACGTCGCTCGGCGCAACCGAGCTCGGCGAGACGTCGCTCGGCGAGACCGGGCCCGGGGCGATGTGGCGCGGTGCGATGTTGCTCGTCGCGTTGGCCCGGGGCGGCCGTCGGGAGTGGACACCACGCGTGACGTTGCCGCTGCGACCCGGACCGGCCCCAGGGCCGCCAGTCGGAGAGAAGCCGCTTCCGGTGCGGAGTATCTCACTCGTGATTGAAACTGCAGGTGTGGACCGGTCCACGGCCGCGCCAGCGTCCTGGGCGAGCGGACTCACGTCGGCTGGGCTGGCGCTTACGCTCGGCGCGGCGGCGACGTCGGCTGCCGCCACAGGGCCATGGGCTGCGCCGCTATTGCCGCGCCCACGGCCGCGTCGTCTGGGGCTCATGCCGCCATCAGCCCAGCGCCGATGCCAGTTCGACAGCCTCGCTCGGGGCAACGCCGGACAGCACCTGCGCGGCATACCGCTCGGCAAATTTGCTGGCGGCCTGCGCCGGAACGATGGCCTTGATGGAGTCCCGGTCCATGGCGTAACCGTACTTGATGGCGGCGATGTTCTCATCAGCGTACTTGCTCGGCAAGGCCGTGCGCAGATGCTCATCGGTGAAGTCCACGTCGCAGACGCGGAGAAGCCGGCCCAGGGCGATCAT
>JAYVMQ010000056.1:0-19156 GCA_043758855.1 Chloroflexota bacterium | reverse complement strand
CCGCGAACCGCCGCCGCGCCGCGAACCGCCGCCGCCCGCGCCGCGAACTGAAGTACCGTCCCGCGGTAGCCAGCATGTACCAACCGGGAGGCTCAGCTTACGACCCCCGTTGCTGCATCCTTCTCGTGTGACCCGACCGCAATCCCAAGATCCACCTGCCGGCCGGCAGGCAGGCCGGCCTCCGCGCGTCCTCCTCACCTGGATTCTGCTGGGAGTCGCGGTTGTAGTGCTCGTGGGCAAGGGGCTCGTGGAGTTCTTGGCCGGCGGCGGCGGCTACGCCGAGCTGGTCCTCTCCGTCGCTTTGGCCGGGCTGGTCAGCTCGGCAGTACTGAACGCCCGCGCTACGGGCGTGGAGGTTGAGCGGCGCCATTCTGAGTCGGAGAGCTTCAGCCGCATCATGCGGGCGCTGTCGCGGTCGGTTTCACCGGACGCTGTTGTGGAGGCGATCGTCCATGAACTGGGAGCTGCCACGGAGGCCGACCACGTGTCCGTCGTGCTCCTGCGGCCCGGTAGCTCCGTCCTTGATGTGACGTTCGTCTCTATGCTCCCCGGAGCGCCTACGTCCTATACCGTGATGCCGCTGCGCCAGCTTGAGCCCATCGAGAGGCGGCATCTTCACGGCTTTTCCCAGCCCCAGCAGAGTGGCAGTTCGCCCGGCCTCCATGACGACGAGCCCACGCAAGTGTGGCATGAGGGTATGGAGACGAGCGGGCCTCCGGCGGTGGCCGATAACGAGGCCACCGCTTCGTTGCGGCGAGGTGGCCGGGCCAGGCCCCGGGCTGGTGGCTCGATCGGGGACGAGGAGCGGGCACGTGAGGTGGCCGATCGAATTGCCTACCGGCTCCGCGACGCCTACGGCCTCCGCAACACTCTGGCAACGCCTTTGCAGGCCGGGAGCGCCATCGCGGGCGCCATCGTCTTGTCCCGTCGCACCAGCGACATCTGGCCTGGGACCGTTGTCCGACTCCTGAACTCTGCGGCCTTCGAGACATCAGCGGCGCTGGCCCGGGTCTACTCCCACCAGGCGGCCGAGTCTGAAGCGCGCACGGACGCGCTCACCCAGCTACCCAACCGGCGCTACTTTGATGAGTACTGCACGCTGATATCCAGCCGCCGCCGGTCCTCCGACCGTGTGGCGATATTGTCCGTGGACGTCGATCACTTCAAGCGGCTCAACGACACATACGGTCATCCCGTTGGCGACCTGGTGCTGCGGTCAATCGGCAACGCTATCCAGGCCTCCGTTCGCGAGGATGATGTCCCGGCACGCTATGGGGGCGAGGAGTTCGCGGTCCTGCTGCGGAACCCGGGCGTCGGCGTTGCCCTGGAGATCGGCGAGCGGATCCGCCGGAACGTCCACGACATGGACTTGGCTGAGGCCGGGGTCACAGACCGCGTGACCGTCTCGGTGGGCGTGGCTTCGAGTCAGGAGGCGGGCGAGACAATCGACGAGATCATCGCGCGAGCCGATCGCGCCCTTTACACGGCCAAGCGAACCGGACGGGATCGGGTCGTCGAGGACTGGAACGAGGACACCGTGCAGTAGGCGACGCGGTGTCCGCGGGCGGCATTCCGGCCGTGCCCGACTACCATGGGCCGATGACCGCCTCAGGCGATTTGCCGGCCCTGCCTTCGAACGCCGAGCTGGCGCGCATCTTTCACGACATAGGCGACATGCTCGAGGTCAAAGGCGAGCTGGTCTTCAAGACCGTCGCCTACCATAAGGCCGCCGACGCGATCGCCCATTCGCCCGTCGAGGTTTCGCGCGCGTACCTGGAAGGCCGACCGCCACGCATCTCAGGGGTGGGGGAGGCGATAGCAAAGAAGATCGAGGAGCTGGCCCGAACCGGCCGGATGGCCTTCTACGAAGCGCTGCGCGAGGAGGTGCCGCCGAGCCTGGTGGCGCTCCTTGGGATTCCCGGGGTCGGGCCGCGGACCGTGAAGCAGCTCCACGAGGAGCTGGGTATCGAGACGCTTGAGGATCTGCGACGGGCGGCCGAAGCCGGCTCTCTGCGTGGGCTCAAGGGAATGTCTGAGAAGACCGAGCAGGGCGTTCTGGCCGGAATTGCCGC
The DNA here is from genome assembly GCA_043758855.1 of Chloroflexota bacterium. Classification (GTDB taxonomy): domain Bacteria; phylum Chloroflexota; class Limnocylindria; order Limnocylindrales; family CSP1-4; genus Fen-1039. Next base: position 17,084 of record JAYVMQ010000056.1, on the reverse strand, counting down.
ACTGGAATCAGGCCACGAGCGGATGCGGCTGGGCCAGGCAGAGGCGATAGTGGCGACGCTGCTCGCCGAGCTGGCAGATGTGCCGGGGCTGCGGTCCATCCAAGCCGCTGGTTCCTACCGGCGTCGGCGCGAGACGATCGGTGACCTTGACCTGCTTGCGGAGACGGACCGCCCGGCCGAGCTGGTGGCGCGGTTTGTGGGGCTGTCGGCCGTTGAGTCGGTCCTGGCGAAGGGCCCGCATAAGGCCGCCGTTCGACTGATGAGCGGTTCGCAGGTGGATGGTCCACGCGTGGGCCCACGCGTGGACTTAATGATCATGCCGCCCGGTCAGATGGGCACGTACCTGATCCATTTCACGGGGTCGAAGGAACACAATGTCCGGCTCCGGGGGATCGCCCGCGACCGCGGCTGGAGCCTGTCGGAGAAGGGCTACCTGCGCCTTGGCGCCGACGGCGAGGATCCCGCGGGCGAGGCTCCCGCGGGCGCGGCTCCCGCGGGCGAGGCTCCTGCGGGCGAGGCTCCTGCGGGCGAGCCCGCCGAGGGCCCGGAACTCCGGACCTTCCCGACAGAACAGGAGGCCTACGGCTTCCTGGGCCTGCCTTTCATCGAGCCAGAACTGCGCGAAGATCGCGGCGAGGTGGAGGCCGGTTACGCGGGCACACTGCCGGTGCTTGTGACGCAGGCCGATCTGCGGGGCGATTGCCATAGCCACTCCGACTGGTCGGACGGCGTCCACACGATCGAGCAGATGGCGGAGGCCGTTCGGCGGCGCGGCTACTCCTACCTCGTCCTGACAGACCACACCATCAGCCTGGCTATTGCCCGCGGCCTCTCGCTCGAGCGGGTGGAGGCACAGCGGGCCATCGTGGCGGCGCTCAACGAGCGGTTCACCCGGGAGGAGGCCGATGGCACGGCCCCGCCCGCGACGCCCGCGGAGGGCTTTCGGCTGCTCCACGGCTGCGAGCTTGAAATCCGCGCTGACGCCACGCTCGACTATCCGGACGAGATACTGGCTCGCTACGACCTGGTGGTTGCTTCCGTCCACGTCTCGCGCCGCCAGACACGCCAGCAGCTGACGGCCCGGACGCTGGTCGGGATCCGCAACCCCAATGTAGACGTCATCGCCCACCCCGCCGGGCGCTACATCGGCAGGCGCGACGACCTGGACCTCGACTGGGACCTGGTTTACCGCGAAGCCGCACGCACCGGCACCGCACTGGAGCTGAACGGCTCGGACGAGCGGCTCGATCTCTCGGACGTTCGAGCCCGCCGAGCCGCGGAGTTCGGCTGCGTCTTCACGATCGACTCGGACGCCCACCGTACCGAAGAACTCGACAACCTCCGTTGGGGGACTGCGATGGCCCGCCGGGCCTGGCTGACGCCGCAACGTGTCCTGAACACCCGCTCGCGCGCGGAGCTTCTGGCCTGGGTCGGGGGCAAGTCGGAGAGGGTCGCGGACCCGGGCTGAAGCTTGGGTCGCGTAACATGCCGCCATGCAAAAGCGAGACGAAGCCCGTGAGCTGGGACTGGCGGTGGCATCGATCGCGGTGCTCGTCCATTTCGTGGATGCGGGCCCGGCCGGTGTGGCGACGTCGCTCGTCGTGGTTGCTGCCGCTCTTGGAACGGGCCACCTAACCGGGGAGTGGCGGCCGTGGCGCATGCCTGCCATCCAGGTGGCGCTCCCAGCCGTGGCCGCGTTTGCGATAGCCGGCAGCGCCCGCCTCGTGAGTCCGGTCCCGTGGCTGGCCGCGGTCTTTTTGGCGGGCTGGGCTGCAATGGTCTGGGTGGTGCGCCTCGAAACGGCGCCCGACGTGCTTACGCTGCGGCCTGAGTCGGCATCGACGCCGGCCGGCGCTGGGGCGGTGGGGCTGGAAGCGGCCGCGCCGACGGTCCGGATCAGGCCTAAACGGCGCGCAGAGTTCGGTATTGCCCGAATCGTGACGGAAACAGTTGTCGTCAAGACGCGCGAGGTGTCGCCGCATCCACGGCCGCTCGCTGTTCGCTCGCTTGCTCTCGGCCTGGCGTTTGCGGCCTTCGTGGCCGTGGGCGGCCTGGTGCCCGGCGGGCTCGTTGTCGCAGCCTCCGGTGATGCCGCGCATCTGAGTACTCAAGGCCTGGTGGTCCTAGTCGTCGTCAACGCCGCAATCGCCGGCGTGATCGGCTATCGACTGGCCGGGCTGCTCTCGCCCCACCGGTTCGATCGAATCGTACGGTTCGTCGCCTTCGCCCAGTACGCGGTAGCGGTCGGCCTGGCCGCCGGAATCCTGCGCTCGATGGCCCTGCCGCGGCTCTTCATCCCGGCTCTGCTGACGCTGATCGTGTACCTGGTGACGGCCGTTCGCGAGTCGCCGGAGCGGGTGACTCTCAACACGCGACTCCTGCAGGAGATGGCGGTGCTGGCACTCGCGGCGTCGGCCACCATAGCCTGGGGCCTCATGTCGAGGTAGGGGCGTGCCGGCGAGCCTGGGGCCTCCTTTCGTAGCGGCTGAGCGCCTGTTCCGTGTATACCGTCGAGCTGCCTAGAGCGACCTCGAGCGACCTCGAGACGATCGCCTCGACCACGCGCCGGCGGGCTCATTCGGCCCTTGCGTTGACAGCACCGCGCGGTGGTGCTAGAAACCAGAGGCCGGGTGGGCGCTTTCCGACGATAATCTATAGACCGCTGCCGCGCGGCTCGGCGCAGTTGACGAAAGGAATCAATTTCTTGGCCTTCACCGAAATCGAAAAGGGCACCGGCGGCAACACCGTCCGGATCAAGCGCCAGCTGTTGGATCAGGCGATCGCCCAAGCCGCGGCTGGACGCTGGGTCGAGGCAGCCGAAACGAACCGGCGGGTCCTCGAGCTTGGGCCAGACGCCGAGGCGGAGAATCGCCTGGCAAAGGCCCTCTGGGAGCAGGGCGAACTCGGTCAGGCTCGCGAGCACTACCAGGTCGCCCTGGCCCTCGACCCCACCAATCGTATTGCCGAGCGCAATATCGAGCGCCTCCGCGCCCTCATAGCCGAGGCCGGTGAGAAGACCGTGGTGGCTGAGAAGGCCGAGAAGGCGCCCGTGGCCATCTTCGTCGAGGAAACCGGCAAGACCGGCTTCGCAATGCTGACTGACCTCGCCGCCCCGCGCGCTCTTGCCCATGTCAACCCGGGCGATGCCGTCGAGCTTCACCCGGAAGGCAACCGCCTCTACGCCGAGGCCAATGGAACGCGGATCGGGATCGTCGAGCCGCGTGTCGCCGCTCGCCTCCTCAAGCTCCTCGCCGACGGCAACAAATACTCAGCTGGCATCACATCGTTGGGCGACCGCGACGTGCGCATCGTCATTCGCGAGATATTCCAGGACCCGCGCAACTACGGCAAGGTCAGCTTCCCAACGGCAGCCCGCTCGTCAGACCTTCGTCCCTACACCAAGGGCACGCTTCTGCGCGAGGAAGAGCTCATGGAAGAGGACCTCGACGATGACGACGAGGACGATGGGATTGAGGATCTCGACCGCGTCCTGCCGGCCGACGTCACCGGAGACGAGGCCTTCGAAGAGGAGACCGACGAGCTCGAGGAAACTTGAGCCTGGGCTTTCGATAGGTTCGAGCCGGCGGGCCACCGGAGGCTGTGAATGTGGCCGCGGCGCGAGGCCTGTCTGTCACAATTAGGCCATGGTCGCCCGAGCCGCTACAACCACCGCGCCACCGCTCGCGAGTATTCCGTGCCTGCCCTTTTTCGAGAGGCTTGCCCCGCCTGGGCCGGCCGATGACTACGTGGCCGAAATCGAGGCCTGGACGAAGCCCGGTGAGGTCGTCCTGGACCTGAATGGCCGGGGTGGATGGGTGGCACGAGCCGCCATCGCGGAACAGCGCCGGGCCGCTAACTTCGAGGCCTGGCCACTGACACGGCTTCTGGCCGACGTGGTTTTGCGCCCGCCAGACCTCCGCCAGATCGACTCCGCGGCGATGGCCGTCGCCAATGCTCCCTTCTCCGGCTCAACGATCAAGCGGGCCATTGACGCCCTGTACGCCAGTTCGTGCCCGCGCTGCGGTCGCCCCGTCATCCTCGAGGCGATGGTCTGGCAGCCTCTGGCGACGCCGGTTGGTGTTGAGACTGCGGCACCCAGGCCGCGGACCAAGGGCAGTCGCTCCAAGGCCGCATCGGTAGGGACGGCCACGGCCGCCGGCCACGGCTCAGGGCTGTCTCCCGCCGCGGCCGCCCTCATGCCCTATGCGTTTTCTCCGGAGGAGTCCCTTCGAGCGGTGGCCCGCGAATATCGCTGCGCCCAGTGCCACGAGCAGATCGGCGGCGCTGAGCTGCGCCAGGCCGATCCTACGCAGGGCGACCTGCGGCTGGCCGAGACCGTCCCGCCGAACGGTGAGGTTCGAGAGGCGATTCGGCGTCGCTTCCCGGCGCCGCGGCCGACGCACCCACTCGTGGATCAGCTGATCGACCTCCATACGCCGCGGCAAATACTCGGCCTCAACGCCATCCTGAACCGCATCGACAACGAAGATCGGGTGGGCTCGATCACCGGGGCCCTGCGGCTGGCCTTCCTGCACTCGGTCATCCTGGCCAGTCGACTCAACGCCGGCCATGGACGCCCGGCGCCGCTGCGCATCAGCAATGGCGTCCTCAAGCGACCGGCCGCCCACGAGTGGCGCGAACTCAACCCCTGGGAGGCATTCGAGGCCGGCCTCAAGCTCGTCAAGACGTTCGTACAACAGCTCGACACCGGAACACCTCGCGGTGCCCTGGCGCGGCTGGGCGCCGACCTGTCTGCTCTGGAGGGCGGCACCGCCAACGTTACGGTCGTCGAGACCACACCGGCCTCGCTGCGCCGACTCGGCCTGCACGGCGATCGCATGGCCCACTCCGGCTCGCCGTCGCGGGTCCGACTTCTGCTCGGTCAGCCTCAGCTGCGCCTGACGCCGGAACGCCTCGCCGCCTCGTATCACGGAACCGGCTGGGTCTTCGGCGCGGCTGCTGTGGCGATGCTGCCGTATACGGACCTCTTCGGGCCCGTGACGAAGCTGACTCCCAGCGAGGAGGCCACGGATCTGGCCGGTTCGATCGGACGGTCGCTGGCGCTGGCCACTCCGGCGCTGGCCCAGAACGGCCGGGCGGTGATGCTGCTGGACGATGCTGAGCCGGCCACTCTCGTGGCGGCGGCGCTCGGGGGAGCGGCTGCCGGCTGCCGGCTTGTAGATGCCCGTCTGCGTCGAGGCGGGGAGGACTCGGCCGGTGTGGTCCACTACGTCCTGCCGAGCGGCGTCATGGCGCCCGGGGCTCGGACCCGCGCCAACCGGCCGTTGCCGCCGGTTGCAGGCGGGGCAGGCGATCCGGGCACGATCCTTGGCCAGGGTGTCTTCGCCCCGCCGGAGAAGCTGGACGACGGACCGTTCCGGCCTGGGGCGGCGGCCCAGACCGTCACCGACACGACTGTGGAGTTGCTCAAGGCCCGCGGCGAGCCCGCCTCCTTCGAGCATCTCTTGGGCGACCTCCTGATCGGCCTCGACAGGTCCGGACAGCTGGCCAGATTGGCTAGGGACCTGCGCCCGCCTCGCGCCGACGACGGCTGGTCGGCCTGGGTAGAGGGCGCAGCCACTCCGCAGAAGGTCGTTCGTGGCGGAACATCGCCGCGGGACCGTGAGTCTGCCGCGAAGCGCGCCACTGCCGGGGATGCCGCGCCGGACGTCAGTCTCGTGGAGCAGTTGCTGGACCTGATCCGCGGCGAACTCGACCGGCCCAACAACCGCCGCATCCGCCAGATCGAGCCCGGGCAATATTGGCTGGCCTCTGACGACGACCGAAACCGAGCGGCCGAGCCCCTCGTGGATCGCGTCGAGTGGGCGGTTTTCTCGCTGCTCTCGTCGGCTGGCCATCTGACCGAGCGAGCCGCAATCGATCGCACCGCGGCCTTGTTCAAAGGCCATGAGGTCCCCGACGGGGCGCTTATCGAAGCCTGCCTCAATAGCTACCTATCGCCCACGAGCACGCCGGAAGCGGTGATCGGGCTGGACCGGCTTGAGGCTCGCTCGGCCGATCACGACGCTGTCATCGCCAGTCTGGCGGAGATCGGCCACCGTCTGGGGATGAGGGTCTGGATTGGCAGGCGGCAGCAGACTCGGCGTGTCGGTGGTCGGCCGCTGTCCGCTTGGCTCGATGACGCCGAGCGCGAGGTCCACCTGCCCCTGATTACTTGGGCTCCGGAGGGTCAACTCGAGCGAGTCGATTGTGCCTGGTACGTTCGTCGCAAGGCGACCTTCCTGTTCGAGGTTGAGTGGACGGCGATGCTGGGCGAGCCGCTGTTGGTCCGCCACGCCCGCTACCCCGCCGACGACAAGGTGGTCCGCTTCCTCGTCATTCCTTCGGAGAGGGCGCAACTCGTTCAGTTCAAGCTGGCCCGCTCGCCGCTGCTGCGCAAGGCCGTCGCCGACCGGAACTGGCACTTCCTCAAATGGAACCATTTGGCGGAGTTCGCTGCCAGGGCGGAAGCGACTCTGGCTGATCTGGAGCCTTACCTCGGCCTGGATGCAGCCGCCGATGCAGCGGGGGAGCAGTTGCCGTTATTCGGCTCCTGAGGCCGTTAGGGGTAACCTAGCTGCCACGGCCTCGATCGCGCGGGCTTGGCTTTCTGCGCCTGGTCGCTGCCGAATCACTGGAGGGCACCCGGTGCACGAAGTCAGCGCCGCGGGGGACGCGGTCAACTCTCTGTCCGACCGTTTCTGGAACGGCATTCTCGAGCTCTCGCCGATAACGGCAACCGTGCTCGGCTACGAGCAAGGGATCGACCGTCTGGACGATCCGGGTCCTGCCGGCCGCGCCCGGGCCCGCGCCCTGTACACCGAAACGTTGGCCGCCGCGGACGCGATCAACGCTGGAGTGGCTGCGGCCGCGGCTTCCGGTACCTCGGGCCTGCCCACCGAGGAGCGCATCACCCTCGACATCCTGCGTGTGGTGTGCGAGATCGAGTTGGAGCAGCAAGGGCAGCGGTTCGACCAGCTCAAGGTCGTGGACCAGATGGACGGTCCGCAGACGATGCTGCCCCTCCTGGCCGCTTTTCAGCCGACTGGGACGCCGGAGCAGTTCGAAGCCTTCCTGGCACGACTGGCCGACTACCCGCGCTTCATGGCCGCCAACGCCGAGGTCGTCCGTGAGGGACTCGCGAGCGGCATGACCGCCGCGAGCATTGTCACCGAGCGTGTTATCGGCCAGCTGGAGCGGCTGCTGGCCATACCAGACGAATTTTCGCCGGTGGTCTCGGTGCTGGAGGTGCCCACGCCCGCCGACCGCGACCGGCTCGTGGAGGCGATTCGAAAGTACGTCCGGCCGGCCGATCAAGCCTTTCTCGAGTCATTGCTGGGCAAGTACCGTGAGGCTTCGCGCGAGGATCCAGGACTGTGGTCGGCGCCCCATGGTGCGGAGCTGTACAAGACCCAGATCAGGGCCTGTACTTCGCTCGACCTCGACGCCGGCGAGCTGCATCGCATCGGCCTCGAAGAACTGGCCGAGATCGAGGACGAGCGGCGCGCGATAGCCCGCGAGCTTGGCCTTGGTGATGATACGAAAGCCGCCCGGGCGGCCCTAAAGTCACGCCCGGGGGCAACGCCACGGTCCGACGAGGAGCTGCTGGATCACGCTCGGGGCCAGATCGAGAGGGCGCTTGCCGCTGCTCCGACTTATTTTGGGCATCTGCCCAAGGCCGCCTGCGAGGTCAGGGCCGTGGAGCAGTTCAAAGGAGCGGACTCGCCTGCCGCCTATTACTACCCGCCGGCGGTGGATGGCAGCCGCCCCGGCATCTATTACGTCAATACCTACGACCTGCCCAGCCGCAGCTATGTCGGCCTCGCCAGCATGAGCTTCCACGAGGCTGTGCCCGGACATCACTTCCAGATTGCCCTCCAGACCGAACACCCGAGACTCAATGTCTTCCGGCGGTTGGGCGCGCGGATGGCAGGGATGGCCTACGTCGAAGGGTGGGGTCTCTATTCGGAGCGCCTTGCCGACGAAATGGGCCTTTTCCTCAACGCCGCCGAGCGGTTCGGGATGCTGGATGGCCAGGCTCATCGGGCGGCGCGGCTTGTCGTGGACACCGGAATTCACGCCTTCCGCTGGCCCCGCCAGCGCTCCGTCGAAGCGCTCCTCGAAGCTGGGCTGTCCGAGACGGATGCGAATATTGAGACGGACCGCTACATCTGCCTGCCCGCCCAGGCCCTCACATACAAGGTGGGCCAGCGCGAGATCCAACGGCTGCGGGCCGAGGCCACCGCCAGCCTCGGGAGTGCCTTCGACATCCGCGCCTTCCACGATGAAGTGCTCGGCCATGGCACGCTGCCGCTGGCGACGCTGGCACGGGAGTTGCCGGGCTGGCTGGGGTTGAAGAGCTAGGCCACAAGCCTCTGAGTGGATCGGCCGGCGGGGCGCAGGCTCTGGTCGGCAGAAACCTCGCTTCGCTCGCTCATTCTGCCTCGCACCGCCTACGCCCCGCCTGCCTCCTACTCAGCCCGGAGCCGGCCCCCACCACTGCTTAAGTGTTCGAGTGGCTTAGCGTTTGGTGGCGGCCATGCGCAGGACGTTGGCGAGCGCCGCGTGTCCGTTTTCCTCGGCCAGGCTGATGGCCGTGTGTCCATCGTCGCTGGCTCGGGTTGGGTCGGCGCCGCGTAACTGCAGCATGTCTACGATCGCCTGGTCTCCGTTGCGAGCGGCCGCGTGAAGCGCTGTCCAGCCTCCGAGTTGGACCGAGTTCGGGGACGCCCCGAGAGCCAGCAAGAGCGTGGCCGTATCGCGATGCTTGGCCATCACGGCACTGTACAAGGGCGTGACGCGCTCGTCGTTGAGAGAGATGGCATTCGGATCGGCGCCGCGGCCAAGGAGCAAGCGCGCCACTTCCATCTGCCCGAAGCGAGCCGCGAGGTGGAGCGCGGTGCAGCCGTCGGGTCCGCGGTCATCCACGGCGGCTAGATCCGCGGAGAGCAGGTTGCGCACGGCCGAGACGTTGCCGATCGCAGCCGCGTCGAAAAAGCCGATGCCGCCGGCCGACTTGATCAGCCTGGCAGCGAGCCGCTCCGCGAGCCGAATGTGCCCGGCGGAGGCCGCCGCGACCACCGGTGAGAGCCCGGCCTCATCGTGGGCCCGCAAAAGTTCCTCGTTGACGGCCACTGCCGCGTCGACGGCGAGGTCGTTGCCCGTGCGGATTGCCTCGAAAAGTGCCGCAGTTGCGGCCGGGTTGACGGTCATGATCCCTCCCTCACAACTGTGGCGACTGCGGCGCGTCCGACTCGGATATCTCCGAGAGCGCCTGGGCAAGGCGTTCGATCTCGTCTGGCTCGTTGTAGTGCATGAAACCGACTCGAACCATTCCGCCCGACTCCCCGAGCCCCAAGGCTCGAATCAGTTCGTAGGCATAGTAGTCGCCATCCCAGGCCGCGATTCCGCGTTTGCCCAACTCCTGCGCGACCTGACGAGGAGTTGACCCGGCCAGAGTGAATGCGAAGGTGGGCACGCGCTCGTCTATGCGGGCCGGATCCACGATTCCGCGCAGGTCGAGGCCCGGAACCGAGCTCAGGGCGTGCAGCGCCCGGAGGGCGAGATCGCGCTCCGTTGCGCGGATAGCGCTCATCGCCGCCTCCAGCCTCGCCCGTCGCGTACCGCCGGCCGGGTCGCCACTCCCAAACTCTCTCCCCAGCCATTCCAGATAAGAGAACGTACCGAGCAGACCGGCCATCGATTCGCCCGGCAGCGTACCGGTCTCCCATTTTCCCGGTGTCACGATTGCCGCCGGCCGGACTTTGTAGGAGGCCAGCTGCTCGAGCCGCTGACGCTTGCCGTAGAGCAAACCAAGGTGTGGCCCAAAGAATTTGTAGGGCGAGCAAGCCAGAAAGTCTGTGTCCAACGCGGCGCAGTCGATTGCCACGTGCGGCGCGGCGTGGACCGCATCAACGTACGTCCACGCGCCAACGCTGTGGGCCATCTCGACGATGCGATGGACGGGATTGATCGTCCCAACGGCGTTTGAGGCCAGACCCACGGCTACGAGCCGGGTCCGCGGCCCGAGGACGCGCTCCAAGCCATCAAGGTCAAGAGTGCAGTCATCTTCGTGGATGCCAACCCAGCGGACGACGATGCCGCGCTCTTCCTCAAGAGCCAGCCAGGGCGCCACGTTGGCGTCGTGGTCCAGCCGCGTTACGACAACCTCGTCACCAGCCCTGAGCGTCCGACCAATGGCCCGGCTGACCGAGAAGGTCAGGGTCGTCATGTTCTGGCCAAAGACGACCTCGTCCGCACTTCGGGCGCCCAGGAAGTCGGCCGCGGCGGCATGCGCTTCGGCCAGGATGGCGTCGCTCTCCTCGCTCGTGGCAAACGCGCCCTCGTGATTTGCGTTGGAGCGCCCCAGGTACGCAGCCATCGCGTCAATGGCCTGCCGGGGAACCTGCGTTCCGCCCGGTCCATCCAGGTAGCTATACGGCAGGTCGCCATGCGTCCGGGTGAGGGCCGGGAATTGGGCCCGGATTGGCACCAGATTGGCGCTGATGCCCGCTGCGGTGCCAGCCCCGGAGTTCCTGGTAGGGTCAAGAGGCTGAGTAGACAGGCTGGGCACAGGGTTCTCCAGGTCGACTGGTGGGAGAAAAGGCGATCTTACGCGTGGTTGAGAGCGCGCGCTTCTGGCAAAGCCGTCGTGAACTGAGATGAGATTGAAGCCTTATGGCCTGGTTTGCAGGCCCGTTCGGCATACCCCGGAGACCAATTTTCGGTGTCACCAAGTTGACACCGTTAGGGTAGGCACAGGGGCTTGACTAATCCCGAGTAACTATGTAAACATTCGCTCGACGTTGCAGCGCACGGGACAGAAGAGCCGTTTTCAAAGGAACAACTACTCGGGCGGGCAGGACTAATGAGCCAAGCAGCGTCGGGCGGCTCAACTGCCGCAACAGGACGGGATCGGGTCGTTCCGGCTCGGGCGCGGAACGACAAGTAGCACCGAAGTTGCAGGGAACTGGCTCAGCGTCCCTGCGTCGCGGAATACCTGCCCGCTAGGAGATACTAAGATGCTCGACGGGAATGCGGTACGGTCAGTTGACCGCGCTGCGTCGCTCCTGATCGCTCTCGGAGAGACGCAGGGAGAAGCAGGAGTAACCGAGCTGGCGCGCCGCCTCGGACTCCACAAGTCGACTGCGTCGCGCTTGCTCGCCACCCTTCAGAAGCGCGGTTTAGTCGAGCAGGACGATGATTCGGGCAAGTACAGACTCGGTCTGGCTGTCGTTCGACTGGGCGGCCATGCCGAAAAGTCGCTAGATCTTCGGGCCATCGGCATGTCGGAGCTGGAGACGCTGGCTCGGTCCGTTCGTGAGACCACTACGCTGGAGATTCTCGAGGGAGATAGCGTTCTGACGATCGCCTACTCGGACGCTTCCGGGATGGGTCGAGATAGGACCGGCCGAAACGCGCCGCTTCATGCGACGGCACCCGGCAAGGTCTTGCTGGCCAGCCAGCCTGAGCGGGAGGTCATCCGGCTGTCGAAGATCGGCTTCACGCCCTACACCTCGCACACCATCGTCCGGGTTGACCTCCTGCTCGAAGAGCTGGCTCGAGTCCGCAAGCGGGGCTTCGCCACCGCCTTCGGCGAGCACGAGCCCTCGGTGAACGCCATCGCCGTGCCGGTCTTCGATCAGCGCGCATCCGTAGTGGCCACGCTTGAGGTTCGCGCCTCCGGCAACAGGATCACGCCGAGTCGCGTCCCTGAACTCGTGGATCGCGCTCGTGAAGCCGCAGCCGTCATCACCGACCGCATTGGCGGCGTGGTCGCCTCCCTGTAGAACTGCGGCCCGCGGAACGGGCGTCAACTAAATCAGTGACCTTCGCGGCCCCTCGGTCCCCCTCCCGAGGGGCCGCCTCTTGTTCTAGTGGCCTTCCCGGGCTCGGGCTGGGCACGGTAGGCTATTGGCATGCGCAACTCGCCCCTCTTCTCTACCGATCTGACCCTCCACCTGCCCAACGGCGCGGATTGGACGATTGACGCCGGCACGATGGCGGTGATCGGCACGATCGGCGCGGTCCTGGCAATTCTGGTCGTGGCCGCGATCGTCATACGCCTCGCCCACGTCTTCGTCGGTGGCATGGCGCGGGCGTTGCTTAACCGCGAGAACCTCGAGGGCACGGCCCTGGAGCTCAGCGCCCCGGAACTGAAGAAACGCCAGGACACGATCGAGTCCTTGGGCGTCAACGTCATTCGCTTTTTTGTAGTCGTCATCGCCGGCCTGATGATGATCGAGACGGCCTTTCGAGTGGACATCGGCCCCGCCGTCGCGGGGCTCGGCGTCGCCGGCATCGCTGTGGGCCTCGGCACGCAGCATCTCGTCCGCGACTACCTAAACGGCGCGCTGATCCTGGTGGAGAACCAGTATGCGAAGGGGGACGTGGTCCGGATCGCCGGTGTCTCCGGGGTGGTCGAGGACTTCACGCTCCGTCGCACGACGCTACGTGATCAGGACGGAACGGTCCACACGGTTCCCAATGGTGAAGTCACGGTCGCCTCGAACCTGACCCGCGTCTTCGCTCGTGTCAACCAGGACGTCCAGGTCGTCTATGGCACCAACATCGAGAAGGCCACCGAAGTGGTAGACGGCATCGGCCGTGATCTGGCGGGCGATCCTGTATGGGGTCCGCGAATCCTCGAGGCGCCGCACGTCGATAGGGTTTCGGCGTTGGGTGAGCTTGGAGTGACCCTCAAGATCCTCGGCACAGTCCGCGCCTCGGAGCAGTGGGCAGTCGGCGGTGAGCTGCGCAAGCGGCTCCTGGTGGGCTTCACCGAAGCTGGTATCGAGATCCCGCAACCTCAGCGCGTGGTTCTGGCCCAGGCAATTGCGGCCCCGATGCCAGCCCCGCCCATACCCGGGCCAAAGAGCGATTCACTGGGCAAGTAGCGCGACGCGGTGCCCGCGAAGCGAGGCCTAAGAGGCGCGCGTCGACGGGTTGGTGTTCCGTCCGCCGCTGAAGATCCCGAGGAAACCCTGGCCAGACTTGGCCGCGCCGGACTCCCGTGTGGCCATCATTCGGTCGCACAAGGTCTCGATGTCGTCGATGACCTTCTCCTTGGGGAAACGCTCCACCGCCGAGCGACCCTCGTTGGCCGCTCGAACGAAAAGCATGCCCGCCGATCGAACCTCGGCCAGGGCCGGCATGCCCACGGTTCGTTCCATATCGGATACGGAGACGCCGCTGTTGGCCCGGTTCACGACCATCGCCAGGCGCTCGCGGATTTCTAGTTCGACAGCCACCTCGCGGAATTGGACCGCGGCGCGGATGGCTGGAACGTCCGGCGTGACAGGAACGATGATTTTGTCGGCCCGCTCGAAGATGACCTGATTGAGCGGCCCGTAGTCCGGGTGCATGTCGACGATGACCCAGTCGTAGACGCGGCAGGCACTCGTAATGGCCTCTGCGACGCGCTTGGGGTCCAGAATCTCTGTGTGGAGAGGGGACTCTGCCATTACGAGGACCGATAGGCCATTCTCGTGCGTCGCGGCGATCTCGGCGAAAGACTCGGCCACGCCGGTGTCCATCTCATCGGTCCAGGCGTCCGCGACGGTCCGGGTGTTCTCCAGTCCGAGAGACGAGGCAACGTGGCCGGTCACGGTGTCGCAGTCGACGAGCAGGACGCGCTGGCCTTTGCGGATCTGGAGCAACGATGCCACGTTGACGGCGATGGTGGTCTTGCCAACGCCGCCCTTAGGATTGAAGACGATCACGATCTGGCCGCGGCGGGGGTCCGGGACGGGCTCATCCGACGGGCTGGGCTCAAGGAGTCCACCCTGGGACTCAATGACCCCGCCTTTGGAATTACTGGTTGGGGAGTCGGCCCGGATGAGCATCGCCTCGACCCGCCAGCGGAGTGACTCGGCCGAGTAGGGGCGAGTGAAGTACTCGTCGTTGGCGCGCGCCCGTCCCGCCAGGCTCATCCGATCGAGAGCGCGAGCGGCCACGACCATCAAGGCCGGGATGTTGCGTCCCTCCTCGTGAAGCAGCGCATACATCTCGAGCGTGCGGTCGAAGTCGTACTCGCCGTCGAGGATGGCGACGCCAATGTCGTCGCGCTCGTTGAGGAGTTCCTCAAGAATGTCCGACGTCTTGACGTCGATCGGCTCGTAGCCGGCCTCCGCCAGCTGCGCGCTCACAGCGGCCAGCTCAACGGGCGGTAGTGCGATTACAACTGCTGGCCGAGGCACGAAATGAGTTCTCCCCTGTGGCACGACCACCGCGCCGGTAGTAGGTCTAGCCTTCCGTCTCGGGATCGTGCGCGGAGACGTTCATAACGCCTTCTCTCTCGCTCACGATGCGAGCCTGGAACGTCGGCAGAGTCGGGATGAGCGAACTCAACGACGTATCAGAGTTATGGCCGACCGTGAAGATGAACTCACCGTCTGGACCGGATGAGACGCCGACGCTCTTGACGCCGGGCAGGCGGCCGAGCTGGCGCTTGAAAGTAGCGATGGAGGCCACGCTGACAAGGCCGACGACCACGACCTGAGTAGATTCGACGGAGGCAGGCTTGGGCATGAGCTTCGTGGTAGCAACGGCAGCCGTCGCCGCTTCGCCGCCGTCGGCGCTGGCCGGCTGAGTCCCGTTGGTGCCGGTGGGGCTCTCGGCCATCGCAACTGTAGCCGGTCGCATGATCTGCTCGCGGCGAGCCCGGATGTCCGCCGTTACGCCGCTGCGTTCTCTTACTGAGAAGGCCGGCGGATCCGGCATCTGGGAGGCCATGCTGGCGAATACTGTCGGATCGGCCTCCTGGAGGAGCTGCTCGAAGAACTGGGCAACCTCACCTTCGAAGGCGCTTACGCGCTTCTGGACACGCTCGATCTCAAGCTCGATCGCCGCGTTGTACTCCTGAAGCTCCTGCTCGAGAAGCTCGCGTCGGCGCGCGATGCGCTGCTCGGTCTCCACGCGGATGCGCTCCATCTCCGCCTTGGACCAGTCTCGGATGGCGCTGACGTCAGCCTCAGCGGCCTTTCGAAGAGAGGCAGCTTCGTCATCCGTGCGCGAATGAAGTTGTTCGGTGTACGCCTTCGCGTCCGCCTGGCACTGTATTACGGTCGCCTGTCGCGCCGTCTCGGCGGTCGAACGCATGGCCTGCGTGAGGTCCGCCATGAACCGGTTCGGAAGGCGGGCGCCGACCGTTTCGTTCACGCTTATCTCCCCGTGGTGTCTTCCGGGCCCCGGCCGACGCCGGAGACTATCCGAAGGTAGTTGTTACCGCTGCTTAGCTAGATTCCAAGGCCGCGACGATGACTGGCGGCATTGCGACATTATGGCGGGTCCGAGACCAAATACGACTCGCCTTTTGCGTCGGTCCGAATCATGGGCCGGGCGTTGCGGCGAGGCACCCCGCTGGAGGTACCAGGACTCCCTGCCCTTACGTACCGCCTCTCAGGCGGTTCAGAGGGTTGGTTTGACGGCTGCCACGAGGGTGAAAGACGGGCTACTCGATCACTTCTGGCCGTGACGGGCGGCTCAACCGAGCCTTTTCGGCCCAGGCCGCCAGTACTTTGTCCTTGTGCGGTCTGATGGGGCAGTGTTCATCCCGATTGCCGGACTCGTCGCAGTAGCCGAGGGGGACGCACTTGGGTGCCAGGAAGCTGCCCAGGAACGGGCTCACGGTGAACACCTCGTGGCGGATCAGCTGAAAGAGCCTCCGGATCTCCCACTGGGCCATCGTGCAGAGGCGCAGGCCGGACATGTGGATCAGGGCCCGCAAGTTCGCGGTCATCACCAGGTTCGTGCGGCTGGCGTTGGGAAAGACGAAACGGGCGTCCTCGCCGGGGATGCCGGCCTCCAATAGCGCGCCGTACGTTTCGAGGGAGCCTTCGATCTGATCCTCGTACCTCTCGCGCAGCACGGGATCGGCCTCGGCGATCGTCTGGGGCATCATCGTGGAGGTGCCCTTCTTGAAAGAGACATATCGCTGGCTCTGCTGATCAAAGGCCACGCCGGCTCGATGGCGGACCAGCTGATGGCTTAGCGTTCGGCTGACGCCGGTGATGGCGAAGGTGAAAGTCACATGTTCGATGGTGGAGCCGTGGCCGGATTCGATCACGCGGGAGATCAGCTCACGCTGCTTCTCGAGCGCGATTCTGCCGTCTACGGCGCGTTCGAAGATGTCATCGGGCGCCAGCTCCGAATAGCAGGTCCGGCAGGCGGTGTAAATGAGCGGGACGTAGTAGCGCTCCACGATCTCCCGATTCGGGAAAACGAGCGTCGCCCGCATGCCTAACTCGCGACGTCGTGCGACGGCGGGCTTCCCGCCATCGCTTGAATTGAGCGGAATCGAGGCTCCAGTTGAGGCTGGGTTGTGAGTTTCGGAGGTCACCTGGCTCAGGATAGCGAGTCGCACCTGTATCTGGTCAGGGCTCTCCCTACCGCCGCGCATCGCGCGACGTTGGCGAACATCCCAAGGCCGTCAACTCGGTCCGGACGGCCACTGGAAACTCGATGGGTTTGGTGGCAAAGATAGCCGTTGACGGCTAACACTTCCGAAGGGTAGGCTCGACTGGTGCAGGGGAGCAGCGGTCTAGTCCTATTCGGCGACGTGGTCGGTTCGCGGTACGACAGCGTTGTATCCACTACGTTCTTGCGCGAACTCGTCAAGAACCTCGATGAGGCCTACGCCGGCAGCATGCTCGCGCCGTTTGGCTTCACTCAGGGCGACGAAGTGCAGGGCTTGTTGGTTCCCGACGCGGACCCGATCGCGGCGGTCCTACTCGCAGCCTTCAGCCCGCACCACAGGCACATCCGCTGGGTCGCCGTCCGTGGCTCCATCGACGTCGATCCGGGGGCAAGCGACGCTCCTGCCACCCAGCGTTCGGGCAGCGCGTTCGTCGCCGCCCGGAAAGCTATCGCGGTAGCTCGATCCGGTCATGACAGACTGGTGATCGTCACGGGGGAGTCCGGCGTGGACGAGCTGCTCGCCGATCTGTGCCCCGCGCTCTCGGATTTGCTGGAGGGCCTAACCGCCAGGCAGCGGCTTGTGGCGCGTCTCGCATTGATCGACGACCTGCGCCAGTCGGAAGTCGCGGACCGGCTCAATGTTCGTCGCGCGACGATTTCGGTGTCCT
>JAYVMQ010000055.1:0-4566 GCA_043758855.1 Chloroflexota bacterium | reverse complement strand
TCGTCCGGGGAGCTCATCGTATATCTCCAGGCTCGGGATGGGGATCGTTGGTATGGGCGGCCAGGGGATGAACCTCGACCGACAACCACGGGTAGAACGGGAGCGACTCGATAGCCGCGTGCAGCTCCGTCGCGTTGGGCGCGACCCACAGGCCCCAGTTCGCGCGCCGTCCCGGGATGCGCCACAGCCGGCTGATGATCCCGGCCTCACCAAGTTCGCGGGCCCGAGCACGCTCCGCCGTGGTCAGCCGCTGAAGCTCGTTGGGGTCGCCATCGGCCGGCCATCGGACCTCGATGTGCACGAGAAACTCCATCGTCAGACCCCTTGCTCCAGCTGGCTAACGGCTGGCCCGATCGCGGCGCGCAGGGTGACCCCGAACGCGCGACGAGCGCCCGGAGCGAGCTGATCCAGAGCCCCGGCTTCGCGTTCGGCGACGCGTCCGAACAATCCGCAATTCGCCGGCTCGATGCCGGTCACGTAGATCCCCTGGGCGAGCATCCGCCATTGCCATAGGCGAGGCAGTAGCCGTCGGTCGTACTCGACCACGGCCCCGATCCCTCCGCTCGGCTCGAACTCATCGTTCACGATCCCGACACGGATGCGATCCGGGCCGGATGCCGCAAGACGATGCTCGAATACTTGGACCGGGAAGCCCGGTGTTGGGGGCACAAACCGGTCATGGTCAGGTTCGGCGGCCCGGGAGACGGCGTCCCAGCCGACGACCTCTGCTGGCGGAGCGAACAGACGAGAGGTAGCGGCCACGACCGGGTAGCCGAAGTTGATGTGGTAGAGCACGAACACGGGCGCAGGAACGAAACCACGATTCTCGATCTCGTCGTTGAGCTCGATCCGTGGATCACCAACCGGGAAGCGGAGAGTTCGATGGAGTACAAGGTCGACGCCGTAGACGGTGGTCTCGCGAACCTCTCCTCGGACGACCACGGCCAGGCCTCGTTCGTCTTCTTCAGTGTCGACCGTGACGTTGCGAGCTGGCAGGTTCGAGAGTCGGCCGTGGAGGCCATGATGCTCATCGCCGTCGCGGACCGCCGAGCCGACGTTCTGGAGGCCCGCCGTGAAGAGCAGCCCGCCGTGGAACGAGCGCAACCAGACGTCGTCGCGGAAATACGACGGGTGGACGATTCCCGTCGGCGACTGCCAGGCTAGCGGATATCCGGAGCACCACGCCTGACCGATATCCAGGCCCCGGTCTGCGATCACCAGCGCATGGATCCCACCGGCGACGCGGACATCGATCGCCCGTACACCTTCTTCGGCACCGTCGCCCAGTCGGATGAACCGGCCGCTGGCAACCTGACCGAGGTCGCCGAGTTCTGGGCGCGGCGCGGGTGCAGTGCTCACCTGCTCAGCCAGGGGGGTGTCGTGTAGTCGTCCCAGGCAGCCCCCTTTCCGGCATCGACCGGCACTGCTGCGCCGGTGATCCCCGTCGCCAGCGGTGATGCAAGGAAGGCGATCGTCGCCGCGATGTCACGCGAGGTCAGGACCCGCCCGAGCGGATGTTTGGAGGCGAAGGACGCCAGCACGGCGGCGCCATCGGGCAGTGTCGCAAGGCGTCCCTCCAGGAGAGGGGTCAAGGTGACGCTCGGGCAGACCGCGTTGACCGTGATCCCTTCGCGGGCAAGGTCGAGGGCTGCGGCTCGGGCGAGGTTGAGGAGCGCGCCCTTCGACGTACAGTAGGACGCCATACCTGGTTCGGCCTGAAGCCCGTCGAGGCTCGACAGCACGATGAGCGCTCCGTGGCCGCGCCGACGCATCTGGGGCACCGCCTCGCGGATCACCAGGAAGGAGCCTCGGACGTTGACGGCCATGACCTTGTCAAAGTGCTCGACCGACGTCGTGTCGATGGGCTGGTAGTCACCGAGGATCCCGGCGCATGCGACCGCGATATCGACATCACCAAGGCCGGTGCGGGTAGCCTCGAAGGCTCGCCGGACGTCGACCTCGGACGCGGCATCACCTTCGATCGCGATGGCGCGTCGTCCCATTGCGCGGATGAGTTCGGCCACGCCTTCTGCTGCACCGGGCGTGATGTCAAAGATCGCGACATCGGCGCCGAGGTCGGCCATGGTCAACGCCGTTTCGCGGCCGATCCCGGAACCGCCCCCGGTGACCAGGGCGATGGAACTGTCCAGACGGAGACCTGGAAATGGCGTTCGATCCGCCATTAGCCGATCCTCCCGGGATGAAGCGGCTGACCGGTTCTTCCCAGCGCGATCCGCCACAGCGCCCCGCCGAACGACGGCTCGGCGCTGTCGGCCGGGACCCCGGCGTCGGTCATGTACAGGGCCTCGCCGTCGAAGGCGCAGTTGGTTGCGGCGTTGCCGCACGAGATGAATTCATCCACCGTGCCGTTGGGCTGGAGGACGTGGATGCCCGCGCCCGTGATGTCGGTCACGTACAAGCGGCCGTCGAACCCGATCTTCATACCATCCAAGATCGGGTTCGCGCCGGGCAACTTACCCAGATCCTCGATCTCCGCCGAACCCGCGCGCAGCCGCCGAACGTGCCCGGTATAGGACTCGTCCCAGACAATCGACCCATCCCTCTCGATCGCCAGTCCGTTGGGGAACACGGGGGCAGGGAAAGCGATGACGACATGGCCCGTCCCGTCCGGGTCGAGCGCGAAAATGTAGCTCGGATCGGGTGCGGCAGGGTTGTAGGTCCCGGGATCCGTGAAGTACAGGCGCCCGTCGGGGCCGAACACAAGGTCGTTGGGGCCGTTGAGTTTGATGCCCTCGATCTCGGTGACCAGGATCTCGGCCGAACCCCCCTCGTGATCGACCCGCTGAATCGACGGGACGCTCATTTCGGCTGCGCGCCAAGGTCCCACCGTCCCGCCGTTCTGGCAGACGTACAGCGCGCCATCGCTGCCCAGGACGCTCGAGTTCGGCGCCCCGGCCGTGTATGCGTAGCGCCCGACACCGTCGGGACTCCAGACCGTCAGCTGGCTACGGTAGCTCTCGACGAAGACGACCCGACCATCCGGCAGGACAGTGGGTCCCTCCGGCCAACCGAGTCCGCTGGCGATCTGTTCGATGTGCATGTCGACCTCGCGGAAGGAATGTGCGCTTGGTTGTCAGCGGATCGCGCCGGACGTGATCCCGCGCACGATGTAGCGCTGGATGAACAGGGAGAAAATGAAGATCGGGATGATGGTGACGATCCCGACCGCGGCAGCCACGTTCCAGTCGATCGGGCGGTCGGCGCTGACTAACGTCGCTGCGCCGAGAGTCACGGTTTGTAGGTCACGCGAGTTGATGACAAAGAGCGCCACGAGGAACTCGTTCCAGACAAAGATGGCACTGAAGATCGCCGCCACGATCAGTCCTGAGCGTACGATCGGGAGCATCACACGCGTCAGGAGGTGGACGCGGCCGCAACCGTCCACCCGAGCCGCGTCATCGATCTCCATCGGCACTTCGTCGAAGAACCCGATCATGATCCAGACGACCAGCGGGAGGGTGAAGGCCACGTAGGGCAGCACCAGCCCCACGTACGAGTCCTCTTGGTGGAGGAACGTGACCATCAAGAAGATGGGGATGGCAACGGCAACGGCCGGCATGAAGCGGAAGCTGAGAATCATGGACGCCCACGTGTCTCTTCCCTGGAAGCGTAGCCGGGAGAACGCATAGGCGGCGGGCGTTCCGACGATCAGCCCGACGAGGGTCGCGATGCCCACGACGATGATGGAGTTGCCCACGAACGCAAGCATCCCTTGGGTGCCGATCACTTCGGTGTAATTCCTAACGATCGTCGACCAGTCGAAGCTCAGGGTCGGTGGCACGTCCGACGCGATCTCGATCCGCGTCTTAAATGACAAGATCAGGAGATAGACGAACGGGGCCAGCGCAACAACGGCGATGAGCGCCAGCACGACGTACGCGGCCGCCCGTCCGATAACGTGTTTCATGCGCCCTCCTGCCCACGCAAGCGGACGAAACGGAGGGTCACGGTGGAGAGGACGATCAGGACGACGACCATCACGTAGGCGATAGCGGCCGCATAGCCGTAGTGCTGAAAGTCGAAACCGGTCTGGTAGGTCAGAAAGCTCAAGGTCGTTGTTGTGCGGGCCGGACCCCCGTAGGTCAGGCCATAGACGAGGTCGAACGAGCGAAAAGCATCGATCGCCCGGAAGATGGCTGCAAAGGTGATGGCTGGCACTAGAAGCGGCAGCGTGATGAGCCGGAGGGTGGCCAACCGGCCGGCGCCGTCCACTTGGGCTGCCTCAAAGAGATGCTCCGGCAGCGCCTGTAGCCGGGCATACACGATGAGGAATACAAATGGGGTCCATTGCCATGTGTCCGCGATCACTAGTGTTCGGATCGCCCAATCAGTGGAACCCAACCAGTTGATGGGCGCCAGACCGAGCCGCCCGATGGCCCAATTGACGATGCCCCAGTCGGGGTTGAGCAACGCCCTCCACATCACGCCCACGACGATGGGCGTCAAGAGCATGGGTAGGATGAGAGCTCCGCGCACGAACCAAGAGCCCCGCAGGCGCTGGTTGAAGAAGAGTGCCAGTCCGACGCCGAGGACAACCTGGATGAC
>JAYVMQ010000054.1:0-9288 GCA_043758855.1 Chloroflexota bacterium | reverse complement strand
GCCAGAGTCACCGCTCCGATTTTGAGCGGCCAATTCCTCACGATGAAGCGCAACACCCTCATGACGCCTTCTCCTCAGTATCGGCGTCGCTGGAGGCCTTCGGAGCGCGGCCGCTGCCCTTGCCCCGGCGGCCGGCCGTTCGCGTCCACGCCCCGAAGCGAGCGCGTCTGGCCAGCTCGCGAACGGACACACCGACCCGGCGTGGACGCGTCCGCTCCTGCCCCAAGATGCCGCCCGCGGTCTTAGGATGCAGCAGCGCGGCAATGTCTCGAGCGAGCCTCGCCTCGTCCAGGTTGCGAACAATACGGGCCCTCTCGACGAGGCTTATCTGGCCGCTTTCCTCGGACACGACGACAACGATTGCGTCTGTCTGCTCCGTGATGCCGAGGGCAGCCTTGTGTCGCGTCCCGAAGCGCTCTAGCGGGATGGTGGTCTCGGCGGACGGTAGCACCGCCCCGGCAGCGAGAATGCGGTCCCCTCTGATCACGACCGCTCCATCATGGAGTGGCGTCTTTGGCCAGAAGAGGGTCACCAGCAGGTCGGCTGAGAGATCCGCGTGGAGCATGACGCCGTTCTCGGCAATCTCCTGAAGGCCGGTCTCACGCTCAATGACGATGAGTGCACCGTGTCCCTCGCGCGACAGGCGTTCGGCCGCGCTGGCCACCGCGATCGCGATATGGACGGCTATCGATTGTTCTGCCGGGGACACGAGCCAGCCTAGGGATCCGAGGCGGCCGATTCGATCGAGGGCTCGTCTCAGCTCAGGTTGGAAGACGACCACCAGGGCAAACAGCCCCACATAGGCGCTCGTTTGAAGGATCACCTTCAGGAGCTTGAGATCGAACGTTACGGCAGCGCCATAGACGAGTAGAAGCAGGCACACGCCGATTAAGAGCCGAACTGCGCGCGTCCCTCTGATCAGGCTGAAGAGCCAGTAGATCAGCAGGGCCGTGATCGCAACATCGGCTACAAGGTTTGGGCTGACCTGTTCGAGCGCCGACTGGATGAGTTGCATCTGAGCTCTAGTCTATACCGGCCGGGAGCCCTCTCCGTCATCGCGACCGGCGGCGACGCGATTCTGGGGCGGTCCGGCATCGAGTCGGCCGCTGTCGCGGTCGTCGAGCCGGCGACTGCCAGCCTTAGGAGCAGAGCACGCCCAGGCGCTCGTCCTTGGGGAAGGTTCGGCCGGCTACCGCGCACAAGCGCTGAAGAGTCTCCTTGTCGTGGTTGAGTTCGGCAAGCCGACCCAGCAAGATGAGCTTCTCCATTGCCAGCGCGTTCCAGTCGCGGGCCACGTACAAGTCCACGAGCACGAGGTGAGCGTCAACGTCGCCCGGCGCGCGCTGCAGAAGGCGGTGAGTGGCGTCCAGGCCGGCTTCGAAACGGCTCTCACGTGCGTAGGCGCGCGCCGTCCATACCAGGAGCGACCGCAGCGCGGTCGTATCGCCCGCAAGCTCGGCGGCCTCCGCGGCGCTCAGCAGTTCATCACCGTTGGGCTGATGCCGGGTTTCGCCGACGCCCAGATTTGCCGCAGCAAGCCCGACATCCATGACACCCACGCCCGCCAGAGCCTCGGCCGACGGCGGCGCCAGCTCGATCACGACTGCCGGGGCGGCGTGGAGGCCCAAGTCGCGCGGGGCGTCAGACGCGGCCTCGGCAGGGGCTCCGGCAAGGACTGCACCCTCCGAATAGGCCGCCGTGGCGACGTGCCCGTCCACCGCCCCTTGCAGAGGCTCGCCGATCGTGGGGATCGCGGGCCATAACACGGCCGACTCGGCGTCGGCAGCCAGTCCGTCCCGCAGCCGGAGAGCTCGGGCCAGCAGTTGCTCGGAGGCTTGGTCGCCATCAGATAGGCGGATCTGGCGCAACAGGCCCCTCTGGCGCCGGCTGCGTTCAGCCGACTCTTCAAGCTCCATAGCTCGTCGGAGTGTGTCCGCGGCCTCCGGCAACCGCCCGGCCGCCTCTTGGACCTCGGACACGTGGTCAAGGGCTAAAGCGGCATCGACCCGCTGCCCGGCGATGCTCAGGGCCTCGGCCTGTCCAAGCAGAGCGCCTTCGTCGTGGGGAGCGCGGGCCACGGCCGCCGCAAACTCGACAAGGGCCTCTTCGAGATGCCCCAGTCGCACCAAAACGCCGCCCAGACTCGTGTGCGGCAAAGCCCGCGATGGGGCGATCGAGGCGGCTGTGCGATACGCCTCGCTGGCTTCCCCTAGCGCTCCGCGCAGGACGGCCACATGCCCGACCCGCAGAGCTTCCTTGTAGCGCTCGTATAGATCGTCCGTCATCCGTACATCATGCCTTCCGGCGTGCGCGTCGTCTCAGGTACATGCGTCGAACTTGGGCTGCGCTTGGTCCTACGCCAACCGCCCAATTCGGCCGACGTCAACGTCTGCAGCTGTCATCGGCGCCCGATCGACTCCACCAGGAATGCCTTCTGTACGTGGAGTCTGTTCTCTGCCTGTTCGAGGGCAAGGCTTCTGGGCCCGTCGAGAACGTCGGCCGTGATTTCCTGGCCTCTGTGGGCGGGCAGGCAATGCATGGCGACGGCGTCCGGTCCAGCGAGATCGAGCAAACCAGAATCGACGCAGTATCCGGCGAAGGCCGCGAACCGCGTGTGCGACTGCTCCTCCTGCCCCATCGAGACCCAGATATCCGTATACAGCGCGTCTGATCCCGGTGTCATCTCACGCGGATCCCGCCCTATGACGATCTTGCCCCCGTTTGCCATGGCAATCTCCTCGGCCCGAGCGACGATGGCCTCGTGTGGTCGATAACCGTCGGGATGGGCTAGCCGAATCTCCATGCCCATCGTGGCGCCGGCAAGAGCAAGCGAGTGATAGACGTTGTTGCCGTCTCCGATGAAAGTCAGCACCCTGCCCGCAAGGCTGCCGAAGTGTTCCCGCAGCGCCAGCAAGTCGGCGAGAGCCTGGAACGGGTGCTCGTCGTCGGTCAGGGCGTTGAACACCGGGATAGCGGACTCCGCCGCCAGCTCCGTCACAACCGAGTGGGCGAACGTGCGGATCACGATCCCATCCACCCAGCGCTCCAGGTTGCGGGCGATATCCGAGACACTCTCGCGGACGCCGAAGCCGATTCCCTCGCTCAGATACAGGGCGTGTCCCCCGAGCTGGTTCAGACCAGCCTCGAACGTCACCCTCGTGCGCAGGCTCTGCTTTTCGAGGATAAGGGCGACATTCCGTCCGGCAAGAGGCTGCGCGACGTGGCGTCGGGTCTCGCGAAACTCGCGCTTGAGCTCCGTCGCAGTAGCGAAGACCTGCTCGTATTCAGCTCGAGTCAGGTCGGCTGCGCTGAGAAGGTCGCGGCCCTGCAGCGATGCGCTCACGTTGCCCATCCTCTATCGTCGCCCCGCGTCTTATGCACGGGCTGTCGCGACGAAGCCGCTATGTTACCGGCCCGGTACGGGCATGGCTGAGCACGCCCGCCTGGCGCCGGCACTCACCCGAAACAAAGCACGCGCCAGGCGAACCCGACGCGTGCGGTATGTCTTGACGTGTCGTCCGGCCCGATTGGACCAAAGGGACGGTTATCAGGTGCTCCCGCGTCTATTGAGGGCGCCGAGCCGACGGCTCAGGCCCAGGCGGGCGTGAGCACCGGAGCGAACGCGAGCCAAGCAAGCTTGGCTTTGGTGCGCGAGCAAGGAGCACAGCGCCCAACGGCGGCATGGGCCGTCCGCGAGGTGCCTAGCGCGCAAAAGCGCTCTTGAGCGACTGCGTCAGCGCTTCGTGTACTGAGGGGCCTTGCGAGCGCGCTTGAGACCGTACTTCTTCCGCTCCTTCATCCGCGGGTCGCGGGTCAGTAGGCCAGCCTGGCGAAGCGGAAGGCGGTTGCCTTCCGGGTCCAGCTGAAGCAGAGCGCGGGCGATGCCGTGGCGAATGGCCCCGGCCTGTCCGGTGACCCCGCCGCCCTCGACCTTGATCTGGGCGTTGAACGTGCCTTCCGTACCGGTGACCCGGAACGGCAGACGGACGTTCGCCTCGTCGATGGCGTTCCCGAAGTGGGCTTCGAGGCTGCGATCATTAACGACAATCTCGCCCGAACCCGGGATGAGCCGGACACGAGCCACCGCGGTCTTGCGGCGACCGGTCCCGTAGTAGTACGCAGGGGTGGTCATGACGCTCCTCGTCAGGCGAACGGCTCAGGCCGCTGAGCCTGGTGCGGGTGCTCCGGGCCGGCGTAGACCTTGAGCTTGGTAAGTTGCTGAGCTCCGAGGCGGTTATGAGGAAGCATCCCCTTCACCGCGCGCCGGATCACTTCTTCTGGCCGGCGTTCCAGCAGGTGGCCAAGAGTCTCTTCCTTGAGCCCGTGCGGATAGCCGCTGTGCCGCATGTACAGCTTGGTCTCGCGCTTGTCGGACGTCACGGCGATCTTGCCCGCATTCACGACGACGACGTGGTCGCCGGAGTCCAGCGTCGGGCTGTATAGCGGCTTGTTCTTGCCTTCGAGCACGCGAGCGATGCGCGACGCGAGACGGCCGAGCGTCTCGTCCGTCGCGTCCACGACGTACCAGCGTCGCTCGATCTCGCTCTCACGGACCGTATATGTCTTCGCGGTCATCGTTCTCCGTTCGATCTGGCGGTCGTGCTTGCCGGCGTCGCCTTGGGCCTCATTGGACCGAGTACGACTCGCCGGAGGCTGAGGCCCTTCGCCGGGGCCGTAACCCCGTTGAACGCCGGTCGCAATGATGCTAGCGCTTCGGCGACTGCCTCTTCGTTCATCTTTCCGTGTCCGACCTCAAGCAGGACGGCCACGATCCTTCTCACCATGTGGCGGAGGAAGGCATCGGCCGCAACGTCGATCGTCACGAGCGAACCTACCCGCCGGATCCGGACCGAGTGAACGGTCCGCACCGGCTGCCGGTGCGCCGCCCCGAAGGAACTGAAGTCGTGGCGGCCCACCAGGACCGACCCGGCCCGCTCCATCGCGGCAATATCCAGTGGGTCCCGCACCCCGAGCGCAAATCGCTCGCGGAGCGGGCTTCGCGGCCCGTTCCATACGGTGTAGCGATACTCCCGGTATCGCGCCGCGTAGCGTGGGTTGAACTCGGCCTGGACGCGCCGCACCTCGCGGATTGCCACGTCCTCTGGCAGCAGGGCATCTAGCGCCCTCACCAGTTCCGTCGCCGGTCTGCCATTCGGGTCGGTGAATGCAATCACCTGCCCGGTGGCATGAACCCCAGCGTCGGTTCGACCCGCCGCTACGACTCTCACCCGGCTTCCACCGGAGATTGTTGCCAGCGCGGCTTCGAGTTCTCCCTGGACTGTCCGTGCTCCAGATTGAACCTGGAACCCGGCGAAGTCCGTACCGTCGTATTCAACCGTTGCGCGATAGCGCACCGGCGTGCCCTCTCGAGCACTTCGTTTGTCGCCACTGGGCCGGCCCGTTGCTGCGTTGGCCCGTCCGCGAGCCTCGCCTTTCGGCGAGGCTTTAGCTCGCTCACGCACGCTAGTGCGTTAGCTCACATGCTCCGCGCCGCCTTGCACTGCATCCGGCGTAGCGGTGATTCATGACTGGGTTGTCTACACCAACTCGATCTGGACGATGTGAGCGGCGTCGCCATATCGCTGTCCGAGGTGGACAATTCGGGTGAAACCCGAGGTCCTATCGGCGTATTTGGGCGCGATCTCATTGAAGAGCTTGGTGACGACCAGCGGCTCGTTCGGGAACTCCGAGATTACCGTCCGTCGGGCGGCCAGATCGCCGCGCTTGGCCAGCGTAATCATGCGTTCAACCCGACCCCGAATCTCCTTGGCTTTGGCCTCGGTGGTCTGGATGCGCTCGTAGCGCAGGACCGACACGGTCAGGTTCTTGTACAGGGCAATTCGCGGACCCTGCTTGCGGGAGAGCTTGCGGCCGTCGATGCGATGGGCCATTGCCTAGGCCTCCTCGGGGGGCAGATCGTCGAACTGCTCTTCCTCGTCGACATCTCCGAGGTCGTCGCCAAGCGACGTTTCTTCGCTGTCGGGAAGAATGAAGCCACGCATGCGCAGCCGCTCTTTCATCTCGTCAAGCGACTTCTTGCCAAAGTTGCGCATTCGCAGCAGGTCGTCATCGGAAAGCTGCAGAAGCTGCCCGACCTTGACAATGTTGTTGCGCTTCAGCGAGTTGTAGGCCCGCATCGGCAGATCCAGCTCCTCGATCGGCATGTCAAGCATGTTCGGAGGGAGCTGCGGCACGCTCGTCACTGCTCGGTCTGTACCGGCTGCGACGAGGCCGATATTGGCGAACAACGAGAACTGACGGACCAGGATGTCAGCGGCCCGGCCGATCGCCTCTTCAGGCGAGATCGTGCCGTCGGTCTCGAGTTCGATCGTCAGCTTGTCGTAGTTGGTCATCTGCCCGACGCGAGTGTTCTCGATCGAGTAGTTGACCCTCCGAACGGGAGTAAAGATAGCGTCGACCGGGATGACGCCGATCGGGTTCGACTCGGCCCGCTCAGCCGCGATGTACCCGACGCCCTTCTCGACGGTCAGATCCATCTCGATGGTCACGTCGTCAGAGTCCAGGGTCATGAGCACCAGGTCGGTGTTCACGACCTCGACATCGGCCGACTCCTGGATATCGCCGGCCGTAACCGTTCCGGCACCGCTCTTGATGAGTTTCAGCTGAACCGGGTGCGTCGCAAAGCTCTTGAGGCGGAGCTTCTTGACGTTGAGGACAATCTGAGTGACGTCCTCCTTCACGCCGGGGATGCTGGTGAATTCGTGATAGACGTCGCGGATCTGGATCGCCGTGACGGCCGCGCCCTCGAGGGAGGACAACATGACCCGTCGCAGGGCGTTACCCAGAGTGACGCCGAAGCCGGCCGGTAGCGGGCTCGCCTCGTACTTGGCGTACGAGCCGAGTTCTTCGACCGGAGCGATCTGCGGGCTCTCGAGTTCGATCATCTGGGGGCGTTACCTCGAGTAGTACTCGACGACGAGCTGCTCATTGAGATCGAGCGGCATTTGGTCGCGACGCGGTGAGCTCAATACAGACCCGGCGAGCTTCGCCGCGTCGACGCTGAGCCATTCGGGCACCTGGCGCGACTTCATGGCCTCAACGGCCTCCTTGAATGGCTCGCGGCTCCGATGAGTCTCGCGAACCTCGATCTTGTCGCCAGCTTTGAGTTGCATTGACGAAATACTGGCAACCCGGCCGTTCACGGCGAAATGGGCGTGGCCCACCATCTGGCGCGCCTCTGCCCGAGAGACCGCGAAACCCATCCGGTACACGACGTTGTCGAAACGAAGCTCCAGCTTTCGGAGGAGGTTCTCGCCGGTGACGCCCGGACTGGAACTTGCCTCCTCGAAGTAACCCTGGAACTGGCGCTCGAGAACGCTGTAGACGCGACGGATCTTCTGCTTCTCGCGCAGCTGCATGCCATAGTCGCCGACCTTACGGCGGCGGACGCCATGCTGACCGGGGGGCGCCTGGCGGCGCTCAAAAGAGCATTTCTTGCTGTAGCAACGGGCGCCCTTGAGAAAGAGCTTGGCGCCCTCCCGGCGGCAGAGCCGGCAGACTGGATCGGTGTAACGGGCCATCTATCGTCCTCCTAGACGCGGCGCCGCTTGGGCGGGCGGCATCCGTTATGGGGGACAGGGGTGACATCGGTGATAGCGTTGACCTCCAGGCCGGCAGCCTGAAGAGACCGGATCGCTTGCTCCCGACCTGCACCCGGACCCTTGACGTAGACCTCGACCTGACGCATGCCGTGCTCCATTGCCTTCTTGGCTGCCTGTTCGGCGGAGAGCGCGGCGGCATAAGGCGAACTCTTGCGAGAGCCCTTGAAGCCGGCGACGCCGGCCGAGCCCCAGCTGATCACATTCCCGTTGGGGTCTGTGATCGTGATGATCGTGTTATTGAAACTCGCCTGGACGTGAACGTGCCCCTGGGGCACGTTCTTTCGTTCCCGGCGGCGCTGTTTGGTAGCCCGCTTCCGTTCGGCCATTCCTGCGTGCGGCTCCTCTTACTTTGTCGCCTTGCGTCGGACGCCGACCGTCTTCTTGGGTCCGCGGCGCTGCCGTGCGTTGGTCTTGGTTCGTTGGCCCCTGGCCGGTAGATTGCGGCGATGCCGCGTCCCGCGGTAGGAGCCGATTTCAATTAGCCGCTTGATGTTCAGAGCGACCTCGCGGCGAAGGTCACCCTCGACCTTGTGTCGTCGGTCGATGATCTCGCGAAGGCGGTTAACCTGTTCTTCCGTCAGGTCACGAACACGAGTGTCCGGATTGACGTTCGCCTGGACGAGGATCTTCTGGCTGGTGGGGAGACCGATCCCGTAGATGTAGGTAAGGGCGATCTCCACCCGCTTCTCACGGGGAATGTCTATACCTGCGATGCGTGCCATGCCCTACCCCTGCCGTTGCTTGTGCTTGGGATTGGCGCAGATGACCATCACGGTCCCGTGCCGGCGGATTACTTTGCAGTTGTCGCAGCGGGCCTTGACGGAAGCTCTGACTTTCAAGGGATCCTCGATGTCTCGGTGCCTTCGGCGGCGTTACTTGAGCCTGTAGGTGATTCGACCACGAGTCAGGTCGTACGGCGACAACTCCACCCTGACTCGATCGCCGGGCAGGATGCGGATGAAGTTCATGCGCAGCTTGCCGGAGATGTGCGCCAGAACGCGGTGGCCGTTCTCGAGTTCGACGGCAAACATGGTGTTGGGCAGAGGCTCCAACACGGTTCCCTCGACCTCTATTGCGTCCTTCTTAGCCACGTTCTGTGTGTCGTCCCTTTCTCGCACGAATGTCGGCCGTTTGCGGCCGACACACGAACGAATAGATTACCAAAGAACACCGAGCCCGGCAAGATGCCGTCTCTGCTGCTGACGCGGAACTGCTACCCCGCCCGGCAAGCGCCGGCACGAGGCCACTTCCACGTTGCTCATGCCGTTGTGAGTATCACGGGGCCGTTCTCCGTCACAGCGATCGTGTGCTCGAAGTGAGCGGCCAGTGAGTGATCCTTGGTCACGACCGTCCAGCCATCGGCGAGGGTCTCCACGTCGGCGCTGCCGAGGGCCAGCATCGGCTCGATGGCGATGCATACCCCCGCATCCAGCTCCGCACCGGGGCGCCCAGTCCGGTAGTTGGGGACCTGAAGGTCCTCGTGCATCCGGGTGCCGATGCCATGGCCGACGAAGGGCCGGACAATGTCGCACCGGCCCTCAACTGCCACATCCTCGACCGCCCCGGAGATGTCCTCGACCGTTGCGCCCGGCACCGCAGCCGCGATCCCGGCCATCAAGGCCAGGCGAGTGGTCTCCAGTAACCGAGCCACATCGGCTGACGGCTG
>JAYVMQ010000053.1:0-12773 GCA_043758855.1 Chloroflexota bacterium | reverse complement strand
TCGACACCGTAGGCGACGCCAGCAAGACGCCTGGGCCATGACCGGGACCACGCGACGACGTTTCTGGGTGACTACGCGCCCCGGTGTTCGACTCGTCCTCGCTGGCTCACCGCTGTGGGTCGACATGCGCAACGACACCTGCTTCACCGTCCGCTGCGGCCATGACGAGCAACTCTGGACAACCAGCGTATTGGTGAAGTAGTCGTTCGCGCCGAACGAGACTGGCGATCGCGTGGCCCGGGAAACGCACGGGCAACGCTGATTGTGGTGCCGGCGGGCCCCGATCCACAACGAGCCGGTCGCCGGCCGGCCGCTCGCCGACGACCTGCCGACCCAGAGCGCGGTCCTGGACCGAGCTGAGTCGTCCCGCGTCTGCAACCGGCTCCACGCCGACTCGTGGTGCTCATGCCAGGTCGTAGAGCGCCTCGAGGACTTCGCGCGGGTTGCGACGGCGGTCCACTACGAGCCGGGCTTCCCAGACGCGCTCGGCCTCGTCCGCCGTAACGTCTTCCGCCGTGGGCTCACGGACGGGGGACCAGGCCGGCCTGACATCGCCGGGCAGCCCGCGGTCGGCGTCATGGTCGCTCCGCATTGCTGAGCGCTCCCGCACGGTTGTGACCGCGATCACCCTGCCGCGATAGCCGGGACGGGCACGCTGCTGGATGGCGAGCACCGGAGCGGCGTGGCGCACGCACAGCTCAAATCGGCGATCGGCGACTCGCGCATCCGGCACGACTCCGTCGACCGCCCGCCCCGCGGCGCGGAGTTCCCCAGAGTCGTCGGCATTCCAGACCAGTAGGTCGAAGCCGCCGAACCACCGAACAACTGCGTGGAAGCCGTCCGCGATCGATCGCTCGTCCGCGTCGTCGATCGAGAGGGCGATCGCGCGGCCGCTCCCGAAACGCCCGGTCAACCCACGGGCGTCGGACTCGGCCTGGTCGATGTCGGGGCCGGCGAGCACGACGCGCGCGCCCTCGGTCACGAGGTCCGCGGCAATCGCGGGTCCGAACGCTCGAGTCGCACCGACCACGACGACCACCAGGCCGTGCGCTCGGCCGGAGGCTGAGGCACCTGCCTCGACACCGCGCCGGTACGCTTCGGCCTCCCAGTCCTCGATGAACCGTCGCTGGCGACTCGAGAGTGCCCGGATGCCGCCGAGTCTGTCGGCCCCCCGGGCAATGCCCATTGCGTCGAGCATGACCCGTCGGGCCGTCTCGGCCAGTTGGTAGCTGTCGGCCGCAGCGAACAGACCAAGACCCGGGACGACGACGATGGAGGGCGGGCTTTTCCGGTTTCGGACGTGCTCGGCAACGAGCTCTCGGAGCCGATGCACCACGTCGCGGCGATCAGCTGTGCGCACCGGTTCCGCCAGCAATGGCCACGAGCCTGCGTAGACGATCTGGTCGGGAGTCAGCGGGCCGCCCAGGACGAGTGCGCGCCCAACGTCAGAACTGGCCAAGTCGACGGCGAGCGGGGAGTCATCGAACGTGACCACCCCGAGCCGCCGTCCCGAGGCCAGGAGCCCGCGCAGCGACGGGCCCATCTCCTCGACGGTCGCGCGTGCCTCGGCGGGCGCGAGCGGCTCCACGCGGGACGTGCTGACGCCTTGGCCGCGGCGCCGGACCTGCTCAGCGATGGTGTCGACGATCCAGGTGGATAGAGCAGACACTTCCTCGGCCGAATCGGCGGCGACGACGAGGCCGTGACTCTCGAGCAGGAGGACGCGCGGCGCGGGCCGGCCCGTGCGGGCTTCGCACGCCCGTCGGCGGTCCGCGATCGCGAGCGCCAGCGGCAAGCCGGGGTCGACGTACGGCACCCACAGGACCCGGTCGCCGAAGAAACGCGCCGCGAGTCGCCGTCCGTCGCGGGCGGAGCACAGCGCATTGACCGCGGTTGGATGGGTATGGAGGACGAACCGTTCGGGCAGAAGCGCGTGGAAGAGCAACTCCACGGATGGCCGTCGAGCGTCGGGCGGGCCCAGACGAGCGGCCTCGGCGGCCCGCATCACCTCGCCGCTGCCCGGCGTTGCCTCGGCGGCCGACCCTGAGGCGAGAATCGCGAGAAGAATCTCGATGTCGAGCGCGATCAGGGTGTCGGCCCGCAGCGTCGCCAACGAAACGCCGCTCGGCTTGATATACAGAACGCCGTCCGTCTTGACTGAGCTGTTGCCGCCTCCGCCACGCGAGAACTCCGGGTCCGCACCGAAGCGGTGGGAGAGCGCGGCGACCTCCCGGAGAAGCTCGGCCGGCGCCGACGGTCGGGACCGTCCTTGCGGGACATTCATCGGTCGCGCAGCGCGCGCAGGCGGATGAGTGGGGAGTCCGGTTCGCGCCCGAAGCGGTCGACGAGCCTGCGGTACTCCCGGTACAGTCCATCGTAGACGGCCCGATGCTCGGAGCGCGGTGCCACCGTGTGACTGGGCGGCTGGGCCAGCGCGCGCACCGCCTCATCGACGGTCGCAAAGCCTCCGCCGGCGACGGCGGCCAGGATGGCCGCGCCGAGGGCGCTCGCCTGGTCGGTCGCGGAGATCTCGATCGGCAGCCCCGTCACGTCTGCGTAGATCTCCATCGCCAGGGCGTTCCGGGTCAGCCCGCCCCCCACCCGGATGCTCTCGATCGGCAGTCCGGCCGCGGCGAAGGTCTCGACGATCAGCCGCGTGCCGAACGCCGTCGACTCAATCAGCGCGCGGTAGATCGCTTCGGGCGTCGTCTGCAGGCTGTAGCCTAGGATCACTCCGCTCAGTTCGGCGTCGACCAGCGGCGTCCGGCAGCCGTTCCACCAGTCGAGCGCCAGCAGGCCGCTCTCGCCCGGCCTGAGCGCGGCGGCCCGCTCGCCGAGCACCTCGTGGAGCGACCGCGCAGTCCGCGCCGCTTCCTCGTGATAGCTCGGCGGCACGCTGCTGCGGACGAACCAGGCGAAGATGTCGCCCACCGCGGCCTGTCCGGCCTCATAGGCGAACAGGCCTGGCACAATCCCGTCTTCGACTACCCCCGACACGCCTTCTGCCAGCACCTCGCGCTCGGCGAGCAACAAGTGGCACGAGGAGGTTCCCATCATGATGAACAGCGTGCCCGGCCGGCTGACGCCGCCGCCGAGCACCGCGGCGTGGGCGTCGATGATCGGGGCCGCCACCGGCGTGCCCGGAGCAAGACCAAGCCGTTCGGCCCAGGCGGCCGTTAACCCGCCAACCGGCGTCCCCGGCGCCACGACGGGTCCGCCGACGCGTTCGGTATACAGGTCGGCCAGGCCCGGATGGAGGTCGGCGAGGAAGGCCGGGCCCGGGTAACCGCTGCTCTTGTGCCAGGTTGCCTTGTAGCCTGCGGCGCAGGCGTTGCGGACCAGAATCCCCGTCAGCTGCCAGACGACCCAGTCGGCCCCTTCGACGATCCGCTCGGCGGCGGCATAGACCGCCGGGGTCTCTTCGAGCATCTCGAGGGCCTTCGGGATGACCCACTCGGAGGAGATCCTGCCGCCATAGCGGGCCAGCCAGGGCTCGCCACGCTCCGTCGCCAGAGCGTTCACCCGGTCGGCCTGGCGCTGGGCCGCGTGATGCTTCCAGAGCTTGGGCCACGCATGGGGCTCGTCGCGGCAGGCCGCGAGGACGTGGAGCGGCGTCCCGTCGGCGGTCGTCGGCAGCACGGTGCACGAGGTAAAGTCGATCCCAACCCCGATCACGCAGGCCGCGTCGACCCTGCGCTCGGCCAGCACCTGCCGGATGGCTTGCTCCATCGTATCCAGCCAATCGGTCGAGCTCTGCAGCGCCCACTCCGGGGGCAGCCGCGTCTCGACGCCAGGCAGGCGCTGGTCGATGACGCCGTGCGGGTAGGCGATCACCGCGGCTGCCCCTGGCAGCCCGGTCGACAGATCGACCAAAACCGCCCGCACCGACTCGGTCCCGAAGTCGAGACCCAACGCATACCGGCTCATCGCAGCATCCTTTCTTCGACGGCGCGCAGCCGCGCCAATCCCTCTTCCCAAGCCCCGCTGGAGCGTGGCTCGTAGGTCTTGAGTCTCACCGAGGCCGCCACGGCGGCGCGCCCGGCAACAACGCCGTCGAGTTCGCCGGCAGCGACCGCCTGCATCATCAGGTTGCCGAGGGCGGCGGCCTCCACTGGGCCGGCCACGACCGGGACACCGCACGCGTCCGCCGTGAACTGGCAGAGCAACCGGTTCTGGCTGCCGCCGCCGACGATGCGGATCGTGTCAAGCTGGCGGCCGACGAGCTGCTCGAGCTCGTCCAGCGTCGCCCGGTAGCGCAGGGCCAGGCTCTCGAGGCAACAGCGGATCACCGCGCCGATGGTCTCGGGTGGCTTCTGCCCGCCGCGAACACAGGCGGCCCGGATCGCAGCCGGCATGTCCGGTGGGCTGAGGAACTCCGGTGCGTCCGGGTCGATCACGGCGCGGAACGGCTCGGCTCGGGCGGCCTGGTCCAGGAGGTCGTCCCAGCCGTGGTCGGCGCCCTCGCACTGCCATTGGCGGCGGCACTCTTGGACGAGCCAGAGGCCGGCGATATTCTTGAGCAGCCGGATCGTGCCCGCGACGCCGCCCTCGTTGGTGAAGTTGCCCGCCAGCGAACGCTCCGTGATGATCGGCGCCGCGACTTCGACCCCCATGAGGCTCCACGTGCCGCTGCTGATGTAGGCACTGTGCGCGTCGAGGCCTGGGATCGCCGCGACCGCGCTGGCCGTGTCATGGCATCCTACGGCGATCACCGGCACGGACCCGGGCAGGCCGACCTCCGCC
Source organism: Chloroflexota bacterium (assembly GCA_043758855.1). Classification (GTDB taxonomy): domain Bacteria; phylum Chloroflexota; class Limnocylindria; order Limnocylindrales; family CSP1-4; genus Fen-1039. The sequence continues at coordinate 8,030 of JAYVMQ010000053.1, read as the reverse complement.
GCGACGTCGGCCCGCAGCGGGCCGAGGACGGTACCTGGCTCCACGAGCGGCGGGAAGATCTCCCTCGGGATGCCGAGCCCGTCGAGCAGCCCGATCGCCCAGCGACGATCGCGGACCTCCAGGCACTGGGTCGTGGTCGCATGGGTGTACTCCGCGACTCGCTGTCCGGAGAGCCAGTACGCAAACAGGTTCGGCATCGTCAGCAGCGTCGACGCAGCGCCGAGCTGCGGATCGCCGGCGCGGACCATGCTGAAGAGCTGGAACAGCGTGTTGATCTGCATCAGCTGGATGCCGGTCGCTGCGTAGATCGCCGCGCGGGGCACGCGCTCGAAGGCCAGTTCCATCATCCCGTCGGTCCGCCGGTCTCGATAGTGATACGGGTTGCCCAGTAGGCGGCCGTTGCGGTCGAGCAGGGCGAAGTCGACGCCCCAGGTGTCGACCCCGACGCCCGCCAGGCGTCCACCGGCCGGGGCCGCGCACCGGCCGAGGCCGGCTTTGATCTCTTCCCAGAGACGTAGCACGTCCCAATGCCGGTGGCCGCCTAGGGCCACCGGCTCGTTCGGAAAGCGATGCCGCTCCGAGAGCTTGAACCTCACGCCGTCCCAGCGGCCAAGGATGACCCGGCCGCCGGAGGCCCCGAGGTCGACCGCAGCGAAATGACCTGCTCGATCCATCGTCCTGACTCCTCGACGTCGTGCGCGGGCGAGCACGGCCGGCCAGCCCGCGGCGAGGCCGCCTCAGCGGCGCCCGTACAGCGGGCCGAAGGTGCCGCAGGCGCGGAAGTCTGCGCCCTCCAGGTCGGCCGTGCCGAGGTTCGTCCACGCGCTCGGCCGGAAGAGGTCCTCCTCCGGCACGTTGTGCATGTGGACGGGGATGCGCAGGATCGAGGCGAGGGTGACCAGGTCGGCCCCGATGTGACCGAAGCTAATCGCGCCGTGGTTGGCGGCCCAGTTCGCCATCACGGTGTAGACATCGCGGAAGGGCCCGACGCCTGTGACGCGCGGCACGAACCAGTGCGTGGGCCACGTCGGGTCGGTGCGCTGGTCGAGGACGTCGTGGACCTCCTTCGGCAGGTCGATGGTCCAGCCCTCGGCGAGCTGGAGGACGGGCCCGACGCCCGAGACGAGGTTCAGTCGAGCCATCGTGACCGGCATCCCGCCGCGGCTGACGAATTGCGACGAGTAGCCGCCGCCCCGGAAGTAGCCCCGGTTGGCCGGGTACCAGGTCGTGGCGGCCAGGGCCGCAGTCACGTCGGCGTCGGTGATCTCCCAGTACGGCTTCATGGCCGGCTCGCCGTTCTTCGTCATCGCGCCGGTTGCGTCGAGCGTGGCCGCGCCCGAGTTGATGAGGTGGATGAGGCCGCCCGCGGCGACGCCCTCGAGGTCGTGGCCGGCGACGCGCTTGACGGCCTCAGGGCTCCAGTAGGTGCGTACGTCGGCGAAGATCTGGGCCCGGTTTGTCAGCAGGTAGCTGAGCAGCATCGTCGCGCCGTTGAGGCTGTCGTTCTCGGTTGCGAAGATGTGCGGGGCGCGGATCCCGTTCCAGTCGAACGACGAGTTGAGGATCGCCTCCATGAAATCGCCGTTGGGGGCGTGATCAGTCCAGTGCCGCTGGCCCTGGAAGCCGCCGAGGATAGCGTTCCTGCCCATCGCCTCCTCGCCGAAGCCCAGCTCGGCCAGGCGCGGGTTGCCGACCAGCAGGTCGCGGGTGATCAGGGTCATCTTGACCACCGTCTCCCAGTCGCGGTCCTTCTCCGCGCGGCTCTTCCGCATGTCGGACGAGTTGCGGTCCTCACCCTCGGTACAATTCGCCTTCGCCCAGGCCAGGCCCTTCTGAAACTCGACCGGATCGTAGATGCCCTCCTCCATCCGACGGGTCAGTTCGGACATGTCGACGCACTCGACGCGCATGCCGAGGTACTTCTCAAAGAAGGGCTGGTCGACGATCGAACCGGCGATGCCCATCGAGACGCCGCCGAGCGACAGGTACGACTTGCCGCGCAGGATCGCCGCCGCCAGGCCGGCTTTCGCAAAGCGGAGGATCTTCGCCTGCACGTCGACCGGAATGGTCCCGTCGCTCGCGTCTTGGACGTCGCGGCCGTAGATGCCGAAGGCCGGCAGGCCCTTCTGCGTGTGGGCGGCCAGGACGGCTGCGAGGTAGACGGCGCCCGGGCGCTCGGTGCCGTTGAAGCCCCAGACCGCCTTCGGGGTCAGTGGATCCATGTCCATCGTCTCCGACCCGTAGCACCAGCACGGGGTGATGGTGATGGAGACGCCCACGCCCTCCTTTCGGAAGAGCTCACCGACCTTCGCCGCCTCGTAGACGCCGCCGATGTTGTGGTCGGGGACGACCACCTCCACGGGCGTTCCGTCGGGGTAGCGCAGGTTCGCGGCGATGAGGTCGGCCGTGCGGCGCGCCATCGCTTTCGTCTGCGCCTCGAGCGACTCGCGGATGCCGTGCATGCGGCCGTCGACGGCGGGCCGGATGCCGAATTTCGGCCAATCGCCCACGAAGCGGCCGGCGGGACTACTTGTCATGGAATTCCTCTCCTGTCGTCAGGCCGGGCGCCCGACCGTCCGGGCGGGCGCCGATCGGGGGTCCTTCGCTCGATGCCTACTCGGGCATGACCACGCCGATGGTCAGCAGCAGGTTGGCGTAGATGCGCTGTTCGCCGGTCGAGATCGCGAGGGCGAGGTCCGGGCCGCGCGCCGTGTCGTAGAACTGGAAGCGGCCCAGGGCCTGGAGCGGGACATCCGGCAACAGCTCGCGGAACTCGGCGAAGATGCCGGGCTCTTCGCCACTGTCGGGCAACATGACGTGGGCTGCCTCGATGGGAATCGCGCTCAGGAGGACGCGGAGCACGTCCGTGACGGTCAGCTCCCCGGGAGCCAGGTTGAGGTAGACGTGGTGGGCAGCCGCGCTGGAGTGCGTCAGCAGCGGGTAGTTGCCGTCGGCGATCAGGACCTGGGCGCCGTGGCCGGCCTCCCCGAGTGCCTGGAGGATCTCCGGGTGGAGCAAGCGGGTCTTCAGCATCGTGCACCCTTGCGGTGGCTGGCGGGCACGGCGCGGGGCGCCGCCCGCATGCAACTCGGGAACGGCCAGTGGATGAGGTACTGGTCCAGGCAATCCAGGCGAGATCGCGCTGCGACCGCTCGAACGCCGCAGCGACGTCTGCCGGCGCGTGCCTGTCGTTCCACAGCTTGGACGCGACCCAAACGGCGTCGCGAGGGATCCCGTTCGCAATTGCGTCCGCGAGCGCCTGCCCGATCTGCGCCTCGTTGCCGTAGGTGGCCGCGCAGTCGAAGTGGGCGATAGCCCACCTCCGCGGCTCCCTTGACCGCCGCCACCTCCTCCGCGGGCGTGACACGGTCCGATCCGAACGTCAGAAGCCCGATCGCGGGCATTCGAGCGTCATTCGCCAGCACGCGCTGCGGCACGGCGGCCGGATCGACGCCGCTGGCCGCGATCGCGAAGGGCGTCCGGGCAAGAATCAAGAGGTGGTTCCCCGCGAAACGGAGGTCGGGCGGCCGAGGGACGCGGGAAGGCTCGCCGCCGGGGCGGGTTCGGTCATCGAGTCTGACCTCGCTGCGGAAGGCGTGCAGGGCGTGCCGCTGGAGCGGCGAACGATGAGCTCGCTCTGCAGGACCACCTCCCGCCCCGCCCCAGAGATGGTGCCCTCGAGGCGCGACAGAATCAGCTCGGCGGCGCGCCGCCCGATCTCGTAGGCGGGCTGGTCGACGACCGTCATGAACGGGTCGGACATCCAGGCTGCCGGCAGGTCGTCAAAGGCAACGATCGACATGTCCTCTGGGACGCGGAGCCCCGCTTCGCGGAGGGCGCGCATCGCGCCGATGGCGATGAAGTTGTTCGCGGCAAAGATGGCGGTAGGCCGCGGATAGACGGCCAGAATCTCCTGCGCGATACGATGTCCGTCGACCTGATTGTACTCGCCAAAGCGGACGAGGTCGTCGTCCAGGCCCAGGCCGGCATCGAGCAGAGCGCGGCGGCAGCCCGCGACGCGGTCGACGGACGTCGAGACGCTCCGGCGGCCGGTCAGCACGGCGATGCGGCGATGCCCGAGCCCGATGAGGTGTTCGGTCAATGTGTGGGCGCCCGCCTCGGAGTCGGAGCGAACGCTATCGACATGGCGCGACTGGATGCGGCGGTCCAGGACGACGACCGGCATCTTGTGCGATGACAGCATCCGGAGCGACTTGCCGCTGCCGCTCGCAGGGACGAGGAGCACGCCGTCCACCTGGCGCTGGACCAGCATCAGGAGGTACTGGGCCTCCTTCGTCTCTGACTCGTCCGTATTGCAGAACATCACGCTGAAGCCCCGCGCGCCGGCCACGTCTTCGACGCCGCGGGCGATGGTCGTGAAGAAGGGATTCATGATGTCCGAGAGAACCAGCGCCAGCATCTTGGTCTGCTTCGACCGCAGCTGTCGCCCGAGCGCATTCGGGACATAGGCGAGCTCCGCGATCGCGGCTTCCACGCGCGACCGGGTCTCCCGGCTGATGTACCCGGAGTTGTTGATGACGCGCGAGACCGTCATGGCGGAGACGCCTGCCAGCTTCGCCACGTCGCTGATGGTGCTCATCCGGTGATCCCCGTGTGACTCAGGTCAGGGGTTTGCGTGAATGACCCCGAGGTCAGACCGGGGGCTGCCCGCTCCGCGGACAGCCCCCGGCTGGTTCAGGGCCAGGCGAAGGGCGACCTACTTGTAGAGGAGCGCCTGGATCGCGGGGTCGTTGATGTTGGTCTTGTCGTACCAGGAAAAGCCGGTGTCGATGTTCTTCGGCTGGGCCGTGCCGGCGATGGCAGCGAGGGCGGCGTCGACGCACTTGGCACCGATGCCGATCGGGTTCTGGGTGATCGCGCCGGCTTCGACGCCGCTGTTGATCGCGTCGATCTGCTGCTGGCCGGAGTCGTAGCCGATGGCCACGATCTTGCCTTCGTTGCCGGTCTCCTTGAGCGCGTTGAGGATGCCCTTGATGGAGCCCTCGTTGGCGCCGAAGAAGCCCTTCAGGTCGGGGTTCGCCGTCATGATCGCCTTGGCAAGATCGGCCGACTTGACCGGGTCGCCCGCGCCGTACTGGATGCTGACGATCTGGATGTTCGGGTACTTGGCCTTCATCTCGTTGGCGAAGCCGTCCCGCCGGGTGATGCCCGTCTGGCTGGTCTGGTCGTGGACGATGATGGCCACCTTGCCGGAGTTGCCGATCAGGGCGGCCATCTTGTCCGCGGCAACGCCGGCGGCCGCGATGTTGTCCGTGGCGACGGTGGTCACCGGGATGGTGCTGTCGACGCCGGAGTCGAAGCCGATGACCGGGATGCCGGCGGCCTGGGCCTTCTGCAGGTACGGGATCGCCGCCTTGCTGTCGAGGGCGGCGAAGCAGATCGCCTGCGGGTGCTTGTCGAGGGCCGTCTGCAGCATGGTGAGCTGCTTGTCGACCTCGGACTCCGATGCGGGGCCTTCGAACGTGATCGTGGCGCCCTTGGCTGCCGCCTCATCGGCGGCGCCCTTCTGGACGGCCTGCCAGAACTGCTGCTGCGACCCCTTCGAGACGATGGCAATGTAGGGCAACGCGCCACTACCGCTCGACGCCGGTGGCGCGGCGCCACCGGCGCTCGACGGCGAGGCCGTCGAGCTGCTGCTACAGGCGCCGACGACAAGCGCCAGCGCCATGGTTCCGGCCAGCCGGCCGTAGAACCGCGAGTACCTCATGTTCTCCTCCGTACGTGATGCCTTGACCGATGTGCCGGCCCCGACCGCTCGGGGCCGGCGTTTGGTCCGGGTGTTGGGGTGGCGCCCGCCGCTAGACGCGACCGCGGCGCCGGAGAATGTCGAGCCAGACCGCGCCGATGATCACGAGTCCCGTGATCACGAGCTTCCACTGGTCGGGGACGCCGATGATGGAAAGGCCGATCCCCAGGGTGCTGATGATGAGGGCCCCGATGATCGTGCCGGCGATGCTGCCCACGCCGCCGCTCAGCGACGTGCCGCCGATGACGGCGGCGGCGATCGCGTCGAGCTCGTAGCCCATGCCGACGGACGGCTGGGCGGAGTTCATGCGAGCCGCGATGAGGACGCCGCCGAGGCCGGCGAAGAGCCCAGCCACGCTGTAGACGGCGATCTTCCAGGCGTCGACGTTGACGCCGGAGAGGCGCGTTGCCTCCTCGTTGGAGCCGAGCGCAAAGGTGTACCTGCCCAGGATCGTCCTGGTAAGTACGAGCGAAGCGAGGATGGCCGTGCCGAACATGATGAAGACGACGTTCGGGATGCCCAGGATGGGCTTGCCCATGAAGAAGTCGTAGAACGCGGGGTGGGTGTCGAAGTAGATCGGCTTGACGTCCGACAGGATCTGGGCGAGCCCGCGGCTCACGTTGAGCATGCCCAGGGTCGCGATGAAGGGCGGGAGCTTGAGCTTGGCAATGAGGACGCCGTTCACCGCGCCCACGAGGGCGCCGCCGGCGAGCGCCGCGGGGACGCCCAGCCAGAGCGGGAGGCCCGCGTTCGTGACCACCAAGCCCAGGATGACTGAGCAGAGGGTCATCGTGGTGCCGACGGACAGGTCGATGCCTGCGGTGATGATCACGAAGGTCGCGCCCATCGCCAAGACGCCGTTCACGGCGGTCGCGACGAGGATCGAGGTGAAGTTCTCAGGCGTGCGGAACGGTCCTGAGACAAGCGAGAAGAACGCCAGGAGCAGGACGAGCGCGCCGAGGGCGAGGAAGCGCTGCAGCGATTCGCCCTTGACCAGTGACTGAATTCGCGACTGGCCCGTCGGGGTGGGGGTCTGCATCAGAGTGCTGCCTCGGGTGGGTGGACTCGGCCGGGGTTCGGGGCGTGCCTGTCAGGCGGCGACGACGGCTTCTCGCTGGGTCGCGAAGGTCATGATCTTCTCCTGCGTCCCCTCCGCCGCGCTCAGCTCGCCCGTGATGCGCCCCTCGCACATCACGAGGATGCGGTGGCTCATCCGCAGGATCTCGGGAAGCTCGGACGAGATCATGATGATCGACTTGCCCTGCTGGGCGAGGTCGTTAAGGAGCCGGTAGATCTCGCTCTTGGCGCCGACGTCGATGCCGCGGGTCGGCTCATCGAAGATGAGGATCTCGGTGTCGGCAATGAGCCACTTGGCGACGACGACCTTCTGCTGGGTCCCACCCGAGAGATTCCGAACCAGCTGGGCCAGGCTCGGCGTCCTGATCGCCAGGAGCTTGACCTGCTCCGCAGCGACCGCCTTCGTGCGGCTGAACCTGATCTGGCCCACCCGTCCGACGAACCTGCGCAGTGATGCGAGCACGGCGTTGGCCTCGACGTCCATGATCAGGGCAAGCCCGTACCGCCTGCGGTCCTCGGAGAGGTAGCCGATGCCGTGGGCGACCGCATTGGCCGGAGTCCGGATCATGACCGCCTTGCCGTGGATGAGGATCTCTCCGGAGTCGTGGGGGTCGGCCCCGAAGATGGCCCGGGCCACCTCCGTCCTCCCTGCGCCTATGAGGCCCGAGATGCCGAGGATCTCGCCCCGGTGGAGCTGGAAGCTGACGTCGCGGATCAGCCGGCCGCGGTTGAGGTTGCGGACCTCCAGGACGACCTCCGGATCGGGGTGCTCCGGGAGCTCCGGGGTCGCCTCGAAGATCGTCCGACCGACCATCTTGCTGATGATCGACTGGATGCTCGTCTCGGCGGTCGTTACGGTGTCGATGTACCCACCGTCGCGCATCACCGTCACGCGATCCGAGATCTGCGTCAGCTCCTCAAGGCGATGCGAGATGTGCACGATCCCGGCCCCGCGATCGCGCAGCGCGCGGATGATCCGGAAGAGCTCGTCGGTCTCGGTGTCGGTCAAGGCGGCCGTCGGCTCGTCCATGATCAGCACGTCCGAGCTGAACGAGAGCGCCTTCGCGATCTCGACCATCTGTTGCTGGGCAACGGCCAAGCCGGAGACGCGCGCCTGCGGGTCGAGCTTGAGGTGGAGCGTCTCGAAGAGCTCGCGGGCCCGGGCGTTGAGCGTCTTCTCGTCGAG
>JAYVMQ010000052.1:0-4659 GCA_043758855.1 Chloroflexota bacterium | reverse complement strand
CGACGAGGCCGGAGTCGTTGCGACTCCGGCCTCGTCGGTAGACGGCTGTTGTAGCGGATCAGTCTCGGACGGTTGGGCCATTTCCCCGACGCGTGAGTGCATCGACGGTCCCCGCGGTGAGGAGGACGAGGCCCGTGATGATGTACTGCATGTCAGAGTTGATGGAGATGAGTGTCATTCCATTCGCGATCGACTGGATAACGACGACGCCCAGCAGTGCCGACCAGGCCGTGCCACGACCACCAAACAGGCTCGTGCCCCCGATGACGGCCGCCGCGATGGCGTACATCAGGAGAGCGCCTCCGCCGGCGCCCTGGTTGACCGATAGGCTGCGCGAGGCGGCCATGATTCCGCCCCAGGCCGCGAAAGTGGAACACAGGATGAAGCAGACCACCCGCACGCGGGCAATCGGGATGCCGGCGCGGCGGGCCGCTTCGTCGTTCCCGCCAACCGCGTAGACCATCCGGCCAAACCTCGTCCGGCGCAGGAGATAGTCCATGGCCACGATGAGAGTCACCAGAATGACCAGCGGCAACGGTAGACCGCGATCTTGAGTGAGCCAGTAGATAGCGATGAACAGCAGTACGGCAACGCCGATGAGTCGGACCGCGAGGCCTTGCATGCTTCCCGCGATCAAGCCGGCTCGACTCCGCGTGAGGTGGCTCCAGAAACCAGACAGAGCAAGGTAGCCGACGAATAGCGCTCCGATCCCGAAGGCCTCCGCGCCGTTGAAGTATGTGTCAGCAATCTGGAGGATGAACGGGTCGCGCAGGTTGACAACGCCATTCGACCCGAGCACCCACAGCAGCGCGCCCTGCCAGGCGAGATAACCGGCCAGCGTGACCACGAATGACGGGATCCCGATCCTGGCGAACCAGAAGCCCTGCGCAAGGCCGATGGTTGAACCGGTGAGGATACCGAGCAGGATACCAACGGGCGCTGGATACCCCATCTTGACGGTGGTTACGGCCATGACTGCCGCGGCCAAGCCGCCGACGAAAGCGACAGTCAGGTCGATCTCGCCTAGTAGTAGCACGAAGACGACGCCAACGGCGATGGTGCCCGTGGCCGCCATCTGGTTCGAGAGGTCGACCATGTTCTCGGGCTTGAAGAACAAGCCGCCCGAGGCCCAACCGAAAACGCTCCAAATGGGGATCAGACCGATGATCACAGGCAACTGGCCGACGTCGCCATTCGCCAGCCGAGTCTTCAGGTTAGTCCATAACCCTCGGGTAACGATCTGCGGGTCATTGACCGCGGTGCTGCTGGTCATCGCACCGCCTCCTGGGCAAGGTCGGCTTCGCTCGCGTCTTGATCGTCGAGGTCTGGATTGATGGGCGCCCCTCCGGCTATAGCACCGGTCATAAGGCCCACAATCGTCTCGCGATCTGTTGTCTTGGCATCGTACGTGCCCACGAATCGACCGAGGCGGAGGACGGTTATCCGGTCGGCCACCTGAAACACGTCGACTAAGTTATGGCTGATGATCACGACGCCGTGGCCTCCGTCTCGTAGCCGCCTCACCAGATCCAGAACTTCCTTGGTCTGAGCGACGCCGAGGGCTGCCGTTGGCTCGTCCAGGAGGACGACCTTGCTCTTCCATAGCACGGCGCGCGCGACGGCAACGGACTGTCGCTGGCCGCCCGAGAGCATCGCCACTGGAGTCCGCACATTTGGAATCTTGACGGACAGCCGGCGCAAAACCGCCAGCGCATGCATCTCCATTGAGGACTCGTCCGTGAATCCGATTGGCCCCGGGATTGGGCCTGTCTCACGGCCCAGAAACAGATTCGCGACCACGTCCAAGTTGTCGCACAGGGCGAGGTCCTGGTATACGGTCGAAATCCCAAGAGTCCGGGCCTCGACCGGGTTGTGGATGTGGACGACATTGCCCTCGAATCGAAACGTGCCGGAGTCCACTGGGTGGATTCCGGCAATAGCCTTGATCAGAGTTGACTTGCCGGCCCCATTGTCTCCAACCAGGGCGACGACCTCACCCGGAAAGACATCGAAACGGACGTCCGTCAGAGCCTCAACTGGGCCGAACGCCTTGCTGATCCCCTCCAACTCGAGCAGCGGGACCCGTTCCGCCACGGCCATTTTGTGCACTCCTGAAGCTGGGCGTTCAGTGGCGGGGGCCAAAGCCCCCGCCACTGAATCTTGGTCTGAGTAGAGCTTTAGCTACTCGTTACTTGACGCCGGCCGCGGTGCAGGCCGCGGGAAGTCCGGCAGTGACCTTGGCGTCGCAGATCTTGGCCACGGTGTCAGCACCGTAGAACTTGTCTGTGACAACGGACTCCTCAAGAGTCTTGGTCCCGTTAGAGCCGTCGATCGTGACTGCCAGCGGAGTCAGGAGGATGGACTTGATGGCAGCAGTTCCGTTGTTGACGCCGGCGGCGCTAACGGAGCTCTTGAGATCGGCGGGAACGTCGGTGCTGCCTGTGGCGAGGGAGCAGGCGAGCATGGCGGCCGCTTCGGCCTCCGGCTGGATGGCCTTGTAGATGGTCATGTACTGCTGGCCAAGCACGATGCGCTGGAGCGCGTCAATGGCCGCGTCCTGGCCGGTCATCGGCTTAGTCTTGGGATCGATGCCCTTGGAGGTCTCGGAGGCGAACACGCCAGCCGCGCCACCGTCATTGGCGACGTAGACGCCGTCATAGCCGGTCTTGCCGAGCGTGGTGATTGCGCCGTCCATGATGGCCTGAGCTTCTTCTTGCTTCCAGTTGGCCATCGCGTCTTCCTTGACGATGGTCACCTTGCCGTCGAGGACCTTGTGCGCGCCCTGCTTAAACAGAGTGGCATTGTTGTCCTTGGGCGAGCCGTTGATCCAGACCAGCTTGGGATTGGTCTTGCCATCGGCCGTCAGCTTGGCAAGGAGGGCCGTGCCCTGGAGCTCGCCAACCTTCTCGTTGTCGAACGAGATGTACCAGTCCGGCGTGGTGCCGGGGGCGGTGATCAGACGGTCATAGCTGATGACCTTGACGTTCTTGGCAGCGGCGGCCTTCATGATCGCCGTTGCGGTCGCGCCGTTGACCGGGTCGAGGACCAGGACCGTGGCGCCGCCCGTGATGGCGGCTTCAGCCTGGGACTGCTGGGTGGCGTCGCTCTCGGCAGCGTTAGCGTAGGTGTACTTGACCGTCGCGCAAGTCGCCTTGATCTTGGCTTCAAAGAACGGCTTGTCCGAGGCTTCGTAGCGCGGGGTGTGATTCTCGGGCAGAAGGAGGGCAATGCTGCCCGCAACCGCCGGGGCGACGCTGGCCGGGACCACGCTGGCCGGGACCACGCTGGCCGGGACCACGTTTGGTGCGCTCGACGGAGTGACTGCAGACGAGCCGCACGCCCCGACGATGACTGCGATCGACACGAGGCTGATCGCGAACTTCTTGGTGTTCAACAACTCCCCATTCTCCTCTTCTCAAATGCTGGATGATCGCCCCTGACTTTGGGCCCGGCTTCTCGAGCCGGCTTGTCTGGGGCTTGCTGCTGGACGACATTGGCATCGGCCAGCGACTATTGGGCCTGGCATCACCTCCTTGCCTGTTGGATCTAGTGTAGTGGTAGTCGAACCTCCGGCGGCCGACGAGGACGCCAGCGGTCGAGATAGACCCGAACGCAATCGCCCGTCAGGGGGACGAGCGCCGGGTCGTGTAAAGTCGGGGTAAGTGCCAACTCGGTCGCACCAATCGGAAGAGTATTGGCGCCGAGCAGGTTTGTAGTCAATTCGACCATGGCGCGCGGCGCCGGCATCGCCCGAGAGTCGAGTTCGCCGAGATGGCCTCGTTGACGTAGGGGAAGATGCGGCCACAGAGGCGACCCTGAGAGATGCGTGTCGGGTTGGGCAACTCCACCCTCGCCGCGGATCATCATCGTCTGTCGTTCCTCGTTGGGATCGAGTATCTGATAGGTCGATTGATCAGGCGGACAACAAAACAAACCTGTTTGGAGGAGCGTACAACAACTTGGTGACGAGCCACAACCCATCAGGCTGGCTCAGGGCCGGGCTTAACGGCCACGCCCTCGCCGTTCGGGCCGAGCCAGGAGATGCCGGTGAGGCCGGCGACAGGACGCGACTACTCGCCTTGTCCCGTGCCCAGCAGAGCGCCGCTCGGGCGAATCGCGGGAGCCTGCGCTCGATACTCGGGCTCTCGGCCCTCGGACAGGGCTACCACCGTGCCGATGAACCCATCGAAGAGCGGGTGCGGCCGCTCGGGGCGGCTCTTGAACTCAGGGTGGAACTGACTGGCCACGAACCAAGGGTGGTCCTTCAACTCGATGATCTCGACGAGACGTCCATCCGGCGATTGGCCGGAAAGCACCATGCCGGCAGCTTCGAGGAGCGGACGATAGGTATTGTTGACCTCGAAGCGATGCCGGTGTCGTTCGTAGATAAGCTCCGAACCATAGACCATGGCGGCCTTGGAGCCGGGGGTCAGCCGGGCGGGGTACAGGCCCAGGCGCATGGTGCCGCCCTTGTCCTGCATCGTCCGCTGGTCCGGCATGAAATCGATGACCGGGTGCTCCGTGAACATGTCGAATTCGGTCGAGTTGGCGTCTTCGGTGCCCAGGACATCGCGCGCAAACTCGATTACGGCGCACTGCAGGCCCAGACACAGCCCCAAGAACGGCAGCCTGCTCTCGCGGGCAAACCTGGCGGCGAGG
>JAYVMQ010000051.1:0-12012 GCA_043758855.1 Chloroflexota bacterium | reverse complement strand
CTTACTGGCCTTGTCCGGCTTTTCCACCTTCTGCGGGTCGTGCGGCTTCTCTGTCTTGAGATCGGACGGCCAAGCCCAGCCGGACGGCAGCGGCCTGGCCGACGAACCGGGAAAGCCCGGATGTCCGCCGTTTGGACCGTGCGCGACAACGGCGCCGCTGAAACCGATGACGGCCAACAGGGACGAAGCCAGCAAGGCCGCCAGAACGTTCCTCGTTCGGTGCTGCATGTTGGTACTCCTTAGTGTTTGCATCTCTGGGTTTGGTGAGTTGGGGTTGATGCCGGCGCCTCCTTAGCCAGCCGGCGATTGTGAGCAACGTTGGTCAGGGCAACGAGAACACGGCAGTGACCCGGCTGCCATTCGTGCCCCGACCGCTGATCGCCACCGCGCCCCCATCTGGAGCGAGTGACAGATCGTCGAGCGAGGCGATGCCTGGCAAATTGAGCTGCTGGAACGTTCCGTCGGCCGCAAGCAGCTGTGGTGGCCGGCCATCGCGGAAGTACTCGACCGCGTCACCGTGGCGCGAGATCTCGACCGTGCCGCCGGCCGCGAAACGAGCGTCCGCCGTGGCGTGACCGGCTTGCCAGCGCAATACGACCCCCCCGTTCGACGTCACGAGTGTTCCGTCGGCCAGCCACCCGCCCTCGCCTACCTGGCTGGTGGATCCTCGCGAGAGGTCGACCAGCGTGCCGGAGACGAGCAAGGAGTTGCCGTCGGGGCTGAATGACACATCTGGCGCGTAGCCGGGGCCGTTGCCCTGACTCGCCACGTGGACATTCGTGTGGGAGAGTGAGGCGACGCTGCCCAGGCTCGGCACCGATACGATCTCGAGCCAGCCCTGAGAGTCGCCGTCCATACCTGCGGACGGGTGCAGGACGGCCAGCCGCTTGCCATCCCGCGAGAAAGCGATCGGCATGCCGGCGTGCGGTGAACTCAGCCCGCGACCGTCCCACAACACAAAGTTCGACTGCGACGAACCCCAGCCGCCCTGGCTGGCGATCCCGAGATAGCCCGTGCCGCTGCCAAGCAGAATGGGCCCAGATGACGACTGCCCGCCCTCGCTGTACTGGCCTGGAACAGTGGCTGCGATGTTGCCGTTTAGGTCGATCAGGCGGACCGTGACGGACGAGCCACCCGGACCCTTGTTGCCTCCACTTTCGCCGCCGGCTTGAGTGGCCGCCGCAATCGTGCGCGAGTCAACCCACGTCGCCTGATCGGCACTGAATGAGCCGCTCAGACCGCCGGCCGAATCCCGTATCTGGATCTGCTGCTGGTTCGTCCAGCCCCAGCCACGAGCGACGAGCAGATGTAAGCCGTCTGGAGCCCAGGCGATGGGCCAGCCCCCAACGGACACGAGCCTGACCGGCGGCTCGGGCACGGGCGTAGCGGCAGGGCCGGGCGTGGCCACAGGTCCGGGCCCAGTGGCCGGAGAGTCGCCTGGACCAACACCGACCGATTGTCCCGGCCCGGTCGACGTGCCGGGCGTGGCGGCCGTGGCTCCGACCGTGGCGCTCGCCACTGCCTCTGGAGCGGCCGCCAACGTTGCGCTCGGCGAGGGCGGTATCGCGGCCGCGTTGCTGCCACTCGCCGCGGGCGCAGGCGACGGCAGAAGCTGCGGCAGCAGCACCCCGAAACCAGCCACGGCGACCAGGCACGCTGCGAGGGCGGTCATGGCGAGGAGCCGCCGGCCGGAGGCCACACTCAGCCCACCGAGAAGACCCCGAATGCCGATTGGAATCGGCTTCAGCTCCAGCGCCGAGGCCGGCAGGCTGGTCTGGCGCCAGTTGGCCGACAGCAGCCGGTCTGTCATGCGGTAACCGGCGTAGAGGTGCCGGCACCTCTCACAGCCTTCGACGTGGCCGCGTTCAATCGCGCTCAGCCCGTCAAGGCTGGCGTGTCGGGCGGCGTCACCCAGCTGCTCCGATGAGACGTGGCCGTGCAGCATCGGGCTCATGGCAGGTCGCTGTTTGGCGCATACCCTGCCAGCAACTCAGCGAGATGCTTGCGGGCCCGGTGCAGAAGAGTGGCGACGGTGCCACGGGTGACGTTCATCACCGCGGCGGCCTCTTCCTGTTCATAACCCAAGCCATAGACGAGGACGACCGACACCCGTTCGCGCTCGGGCAAGCGAGTAATTGCGGCCGAGACGTCGATCGAGATCGAAGGATCCACTGGGATGAAGGCCCGCGCCGGCTCTTGCTGGTCGAACCGCCGTTGGCGGCGGAGGTGCTCGAAAGTCCGGCGAGCGGCAATCCTGCGCAGCCAGGCTTCCAGTTTGGCCTCGTCGCGAAGCTGGTTTCGGTGCTCCTGACCATGGAGAAGCGCCTCCTGGGCGATGTCTTCGGCGCTGTCGCCAGCCCCGAGCGCACGGCAAAGGGCCGTGAGGTCGGCGAAGTGCTTGTCGTAGTCGTGGTCAAGTCGGTCCAGTACCCCCACGAGTACGCTGGCTCCCTTCACATATCTAAGAGGGGTCGAACTGCCCGAAACGTTGACAAGCAGCCCAAAACAAACCGCGCTTGTCCGGACGAAACACTACGCGACCTCCAACCCGGCCGGCCAGGGTTCCGGCGGGCGGGCAACCGCAGGCGCCGTGTCGGCCCGCTCAACGATCAGTGAATGGCATCGTGGATCAGGCCCAGGCCGATGATCCCGGCCACGACTAGGATCGTCGTCCAGAGCATGACACCCGCGAACATCCAGACCACGAGCCGTCGCTTAGGCGCGCCCAGCATGAGGGCTACGGCCGTGCCCATCGGTGGCGTCATGAAGAGCGGCGACACGAGTCCCCAGCCCGGAACGCCGTAGCGGACCCAGACCCGGTATATCCGACCAGTCTTTGCCGGCCAGTCTTGCCCCCGCCGGCGAACCAGCCAGCCGCGGAGGGCATCGCCGGCAAACGCGACGAGAGTGACGCTGGTCATGGACCCGGCGACGGTCATGATCCAGATGATCGGCGCGGGCAGGCCGAGGGCCAGGCCGGTCGGCACGGCGAACCAGATCTCGATGAACCCCACACCGAAAACCGCCAGAAGAGGCACGGTTCTTCTCTTCTCCTTCGACCAGCCGCGCGAATTTGACCACTCACGCGGGGCGCGCCATTGTCCGCCATCAGACGCGCCCCTGCGCGAGCCTCCGGGAGACGGATGCCACCCGGCAGAGCCACCCGGCCGGCCCGAGACAGTCCAGAGCCCCGACCAATCGGCCGGGGCTCTGGCGTTCTGTCGAGCCGAGGGAGGCGGAATCCCGTCCTACCGAGCGGGTCCCTTGTGCAGTGCGAAGACCGCGCCATGCGGATCCTGGAGGATGGCGAAGGGCCCGCCTGGGAAATCCTGAACGGCGACCATCACTTTGGCGCCGGCTGCCAGGGCCTTCTTGAAGGCGCCATCTACATCATCGACGGCGAAATAGACCATCCAATAGCTGGGCACGGCAGCGGGCACCATCGGGTTCATCTCCATGCCGCCCGCGACGCTCTTGCCTTCCAGCAGGAACTCGGTGTATGGCGGCTGACCCTCGCCCATCGGGCTGGTCCATAGCCACTCCGAGCAAGGCCGGCATCTCCGTCGATCCGCCAGGTGGGCCCCCATCCCGGCCCGGCAGGCTATTCTGCTCAGGCACACGCGCCCGCATAGGAGACCGTGGATGAAGGTCCTGTTCGTTGGTGGCACCGGCCTGATCAGCAGCGCCTGCACCCGTTTGGCTGTGGATCGCGGCGTGGAGCTGTTCCTCCTGAATCGAGGCCGCGATCCGGACGGAGCGCAGGGTGCGACGTCGCTCGTGGCCGACCTGCGGGACGAGAGCTCTGCGGGCCAAGCGGCAACCGAGCGAGCGCTGGCCGGCCACAGGTTCGACGTCGTGGTCGACTGGATTGCCTTCACCCCCCAAGACATCGAGCGCGACCTGCGGCTCTTCAGCGGCCGGACCGAACAGTTCGTCTTCATCAGCTCCGCCAGCGCCTACCTCAAGCCGCTCGGAGACTGGCTGATTCGCGAAGACACGCCCCTCGCCAACCCGTTCTGGGACTACTCGCGGAACAAGATCGCGTGCGAGGATCGCCTGATGCGGGCTTACCGCGAGGATGGCTTCCCGGTCACGATCGTCCGCCCGTCTCTCACCTACGGCGACACGCAGGTGCCGCTGCTGATGAACAGCTGGGAACGGCCCTTCACGGCGATCGCAAGGATGCGGCGGGGCAAGCCGGTTATCGTGCCCGGCGATGGCACGTCCCTATGGACGATCACCCACAACAGCGATTTCGCGGTGGGTTTGGTGGGCCTGCTGGGTCGCCGTCAGGCCATCGGCCATGCCTTCCACATCACGTCGGACGAGGTCCTGACCTGGGACGAGATCTATCGGCAGACCGCCGCCGCGGCGGGCACCGAGGCGCGGATCGTCCACATCGCGTCCGACTTCATCGCGGCCTGCATGCCGGAGATGACCGGCACGCTGCTGGGCGACAAGTCCGGCAGCGCCGTCTTCGACACCACAAAGATCAAGCGCTTCGTACCGGACTTCCGCGCCGTGACGCCCTTCTCGGAAGGGATCCGGCGGACCGTGGCCTGGTTCGATGCTGACCCCGCCCGACAGCAGGTGGACGCCGAGATGGACGCCCGATTTGACAGTTTGATCGAGGCCTACGAGCAGGGCCTCACGAACGCGGTCGCAGCGTTCGCGAAAGGGGCCTGACAATGCCGTTATCCAACAAGGTTCGGTGGGGCATCCTCGGCCCGGGCGGCATCGCGTCGCGACTGTTGCAAGATGCCGGTCGAGCGGCCAACTTCAGCGTGGTCGCGGTAGGCAGCAGAAGTCTCGATCGGGCGGCGGAGTTCGCGTCGAGGTTCGGCATCGCCCGAGTCCATGATTCGTATGAGGCTCTGCTGGCCGATCCGGAGGTGGACGCGGTCTACATCGCCCTCCCCAATTCGCTGCACCACCCCATGACGATGCTGGCCCTCGCGGCCGGAAAGCACGTCCTGTCGGAGAAGCCCTACTCGCGCCACCCGGAGCAGGTCGTCGAGGCCTTCGATGCCGCTGAGGCGGCCGGTCTGGTGATCATGGAGGCGTTCATGTGGCGCCACTCGCCGCAGACGCGCCGCTTCATGGAGCTGCTGCCCGAGATAGGCGAGCTTCAGTCGATCCGTTCCACATTCGGTTTCGTTATGACGTCCACCAGCGACGTCCGGCTCGACCCCGGCCTGGACGGCGGGGCCCTGATGGACCTGGGCTGCTACACGATCAGCGGCTCGCGCCTGGCCGCCGGAGCAGAGCCGGTGCGGGTCTTCGGCGAGCAGACCCTCGGGCCAACGGGTGTGGACGTGCGCTTCTCGGGCTTGCTGAAGTTCCCCTCGGGCGTGGTCGCCGAGATCGTGGCCGGCTTCACATCGATCCAGCGCTCCCTGGAGGCGGTCGGCAGCAACGGCACCCTCGTCTCGCGCGACCCCTGGCAAGGCGAACTGGGCGGAATCGAGCTGAACGGCCGCGCCGAGCCAGTTGTCCCAGATGACGCCTACCGGCTGGAGATGGAGAACCTCAGCGCCGCGATCCTGGGCCACGGGCAGCCGCTGTTGGGCAGGGCAGACGCCCTCGCTCAGGCCCGCACTATCGACGCGCTCTACCGATCGGCCGCATCGGGCGAGGCGGTTTTGCTGGAGGGCTAACGCGCTCGGCGCTGGCACGGTTCACGAGCAGGATACGTTCTTGGGGCCCGTCATTCCTCCAGGGTCGAGATATCACCTTCAGGCAGGCCTTGAGCGCGGGCCTTCAGCACACGGCGCATGATCTTGCCCGACCGCGTCTTCGGCAGCTGGTCAACGAACTTCACGTCTTCCGGTTTCGCGATTGGCCCCATCTCGGACCCGACGTGCTGGCGCAACTCCTCGGCCAACTCAGGCGAGGCGGTGTAGTCGTGCCGCAGCAACACGAAGGCATGGATGGCCTGGCCTTTCAGTTCGTGGGGCAGGCCGATCACGGCAGCCTCCGCCACCGCCGGGTGGCTCACCAAGGCCGACTCGACCTCGGCCGTGCCAAGTCGATAGCCGGACACCTTGAGGACGTCGTCGACGCGCCCGATGATCCAGTAGTAGCCGTCCTTGTCGCGCTTGGCCGAGTCACCGGTGAGATATACGCCCGGATACTTGGTCCAGTACTGCTCGACATAGCGGTCGGGGTCGCCGTAGATCGTGCGCAGCATCGCCGGCCAAGGCCGCTTCAATACGAGGAAGCCTTCCTCGCCGTCCTTGACCGGGTTGCCTTGCTCGTCGTAGATGTCGGCTTGCTGGCCGAAGAACGGACGAGTGCCCGATCCGGGCTTCAGATCCACGCACGGCAGGGGCGTGATCATGAGCATGCCTGTTTCCGTCTGCCACCACGTGTCCATGATCGGGCAGCGCTCTTTGCCGATGACCTTGAAATACCAGCGCCACGCCTCCGGGTTGATGGGTTCGCCGACGGACCCGAGCAGTCGCAACGACGACAGGTCGCGCCGGTTCGGCCAGGCCTCACCGAACCGCATCAGGCCGCGGATCGCGGTCGGCGCCGTGTACAGCACGTTGATGCCGTACTTCTCGACCATCGCCCACCATCGGTCTGGGTACGGGTATGTCGGCGCGCCTTCATACATGAAGCTCGTGGCGCCGAGAATCAGCGGTCCATACACGATGTACGAATGGCCGGTTACCCAGCCCGGGTCGGCCGCGCACCACCAGCGATCGTCATCCTTCAGATCGAACACGTATTTCAGGGTCGTCGCAACGCCGACCTGGTAGCCACCGTGGGTGTGGACAATCGCCTTCGGCTTGCCCGTCGTCCCCGACGTGTACAGCATGTACAGCGGATCTTCGGCGTCCAGAATCTCCGTGGCGCAGCGCCAGTCCGCGATGGGCAGTGACATGAGTTCGTGCCACCACATATCGCGCCCCTCCTCCATGGGCACATCGAGCCCCGTGCGCTTGACCACGACGACGTGCTCCACGATTGGGGCCCGCTTGATTGCCTCATCGGCAATGTGCTTCAGTTCCACGATCTTGCCGTTGAGGAACGCGCCGTCGCAGGTGACCACGACGCGCGACTGCGAATCCTCGATTCGACCGTGCAGCGCTTCGGTTGAGAAGCCGCCGTACACGACCGAATGGACGGCGCCGATCTTGGCACAGGCCAGCATTGCGATCGGCAGTTCCGGGACGCGGCCCATGTAGATGGTGACGCGATCGCCCTTCTTCACGCCCAACGCCTTCAGCACGCTCGCGAACTTGCTGACTTCGCGGTTGAGGGCGTGATAAGAGAATGAGCGCTGCTCGCCGCTTTCGCCTTCCCAGATTAGGGCCAGCTTGTTGCGGCGATGGGTCTTGAGATGTCGATCGATGGCATTGTGGACGATGTTCGTTTTCGCGCCCACGAACCATTTGAAGAACGGCATGTTGGTATCGTCCAGCACCGTCGTCCAGGGCTCGTGCCAATCGATCAGCTCTTTGGCGCGGTCTTCCCAGAAGCCCACGAAGTCCGCGTCCGCGGTCCGCGCCAGAGCGTCCCAGTCTTTGATGTATGCCCGCTCAATGACGTTGGCCGAGGGCTTGTACCACTCGGCGTGTTGACCCTCAACTGTAGACGCCGACGTGCCGCCGGAGTCTGGCACGACGTCCGCCGTCGGCATGGCACACAGCCTTCCTGCTATCAGCGCCCGCCCGCCGCAAGGCCGACCCCGCGAGTCAGATCGAATGACGCCTCTAGGCAGCGTAGGCGGATGGCGGAGTGGGTCCATGCGACGCCCCGCGCGTCCCGCCCTGCACTACGCGGCGCAGCGGCGGAGTGACACGCCGTCAGCGAATGCCGGTGTCGTACTGCAGATCGAGCTGGGTTGGCGCTCCATCCGAAACGATCACCGGAGTCGCCGCCGGGGCCCTCATTAATCCCGGCACGACCTGTGGCACGATCTTGTAGGTGCCCGGGGGCAGCCGCAGGAAGTAGCCGCCCGCGGCGTCGCTGACGGCTCGACCAACCTCGTGGCCGGCCGAGTCCAACGCGAGGATCGTCGCGCCGGCTACGGAGCGTACGCAGGGGCTCTGTCCCGCTCGTTCCACGGGGCAGGTGGGACCTGCCAGAACAACACCGTGAACTCCGGTCGCGAACAGGGGCGTTGCCATAGGAGCAGTCGAAGAGCCGGCCCCCGGGTTGCATGCAGCCGCGAGAACGAGGACGAACGCGGCGAAAACGATGAGGATACCCTCGCCTCGTCTGCTTGCCGACCGTGAGATGCCCATGTTCGCGTTCACGTCATTCCTCAGCTGCTGAGCTCGCCGTCATCCCCATGACGCCACGATCGGTCGTGTGGTTCCCCATTCCGGGCGCATCGCCGTGAAGTGGCAACTGCCGGAGGCGCAGCCGATCGCAATTGTGAGTATGAGAACGCCATCCGCTTGACGTGGGGCGGTGTCAGCATAACCATCCCGCTATGCGCTCCCACTGTAGTCGCGACCGCTGATGTTCGACTCCCTGCTCGTCATCATCTTGGCCGGACTCGTCGGGCCGCTCCTGGCAGCCGGGCGACGGCCCCTCATTCCGGCCGTGATTGGGGAGCTGATCGCCGGTATTGCCCTGGGCCGTTCGGGCCTCGGGTTGATCGACGCCACCACTCCCACCAACGCCCTCCTCTATGGCCTCGGCTTTGCGATGCTGATGCTCGTGGCTGGCTCCCACGTGGACCTTCGCGCTCCGGGCCTTCGTTCGAGCGCTCGGGCGGGGGTTATCGCGGCTGGCCTGGTGGCCCTGATCTCGTTGCCGGTCGGGCTGGCTGTAGGCGTGGCTCTCGCGCCCAGCGCTCCTCCTTCCCTGTTCCCAGTCCTCCTCGCCGGAAGCTCGGCTGCCGTTGCCTTCCCGATCCTCCAAGAGCGTGGCCTAATTGGACCGCGGGTTGGCCTGCTACTTGTCTGGATACCTCTGGCCGACGTGATCACCGTCCTCCTCATGCCCCTCACTCTCATCGGGGCCGCGAAGATCCCCGGGGCCCTCGGCGGCGACGCGCTTATCGTCATTGCCACGATCGGGGCCCTGTGGGTCGGCCAGCGGTTCGGCCGCTCCCGGCCGGCCCTGACGCTGCGAGACCGATCGCTGACACGAGGCTGGGCGCTTCAGCTGCGGGTGACGCTGCTGGTGCTCGTCGTCCTGTCGCTCATCGCGACTCGAACGGGTGGTTCGACACTGCTCGCCGGCTTCGGCGCGGGTCTCGTCCTGGCCCGACTGCGCGAGCCGACCCGCCTCGAGGTGCAGCTTTCGGGCATAGCCGAGGGTTTCTTTGTGCCGGCCTTTTTCGTTCTCATTGGGTCCGAACTGGACATCCGGTCGCTGGCTGGCGATCCGTCGGCCATTTTGCTGGCCCTCGTATTGGCCGCCAGCGGTGTCGCGATTCATCTGGTCGCAAGCCGGGTGGTTGCTGCCCAACCGAGGAGCGGATTCGGCCTAGCCGCGGCTGCTCAGCTCGGCCTACCGGCGGCAGCCGCCTCCATTGGCATGGGAAATGGCGTGCTGTCACCGGCTGTCGCGGCCGCGATCGTGCTCGCCGGCTGCCTTACGGTTCTGCCCGCGGCAATCGGCACCCGCCGGTTGGCCGACGTTCTCGCCGACCCATCTTCAGGACAGGAGGTCAAGGCTTGAGCAAGCCCGCCCGTATAGCCGCGATCGACATCGGCAGCGACACGGTCCACATCCTCATCGCCGACGTCTCAGCTTCGCCCGATGGCCCGCTCGTCAGCCGCGTCAAGCAACGGGGCGACCTTATCGAGCTCGGCCGGCAGGTTGGGACGACAGGCCAAATCGGCAAGCGCGCGGCCACGCGACTCGAGGCGAGACTGACCAGTTATCTAAAGCTTGCCCGCCGAAGGAGCGATCAGGTAGTCATCGGGGCGACCGAGGCACTGCGCCAAGCAAGCGACGGGCCGGCCCTTCTCGAGCGACTGTCAAGTGAGCTGGGCGAGCCCGTGCGTATCCTTTCGGGCACACGGGAGGCCGCCCTCGGCCTCGTCGGCGCGGTTCGACGGCTCGATCCTGTTGGATCGCAGCTACTCATCGACTCGGGCGGCGCCTCCACCGAGCTGACACTGACTGATGGCCACGTTGGCGTCGCGTCGGCGTCGCTGCCGGTCGGGGCGGCCCTACTCGGTGCCGACCTTCGCGGCGATCCGCCCCAAGCCCTCAGTTGGGCGCTGGGTGGCGCCCGCATCGGGGCGGCCCTCGCCTTGGCCCCGGTCGGTAAGCCCACTCGCGCCTGGGCGACCGGTGGCTCGGCCCATAACTTTGCCGACCTCGAGCGGACCAAGGGTCGATCCGGCGACCGGCGTCTGACCATGGCCGAGCTCTCAGCGATCGCGGCCCGTCTGCTGGCGGAACCGGCCCGCAAGCTGGCCCGGCGCAGCGGCGAAGATCGGGCCCGGATACAGATTCTGCCGCCGGGCCTGCTGATCATCGCCGCGATCATGGCCCACTACGGTCTCGACGAGTTGACCGTGATCCCCGAAGGACTACGGGATGGCATGGTGGCCGCTGCCTTTGAGATGGGCGATGGCTGGTGGCAAGATCCGCCTATCTACGTGTGAGGGGCAGTTGCCGAGTTAGAGTCCAACGCGCAGTCTAGGCACGATCTTCGGCCTGGTCAGCGGTCAATGAGCAAGTCGACCGGGGTTTCTACGTTGGCGCCGGTGCTAAGCTGCGGGTGGCGGAAGCCAATCGGGAGGGAAACATGATGGGCTCAACGGACGCCACGGATCAGTGGGTCAGATTCAATGAGCGCACGGGGCGGGCGATCCTGAGACGAGTCGGCTTGTACGCCGCCGTGGCTTGCGGAGGCGGTCTTGCTTTCGTCCTGGGGCAGTACGGGACGAACCAGTACTGGACGAACTGGCTATTCGTCTACTGGCTCCTCCTCTGGCTTGTGGGCTGGCTGTCGAACACGCTCGCAATGACCGAGTGGACGATCACTGGCCACGAGCTGCGTAGGCGCCGCTGGTTTCCCTGGCCCGGTAGCGAGCCTTCCGCTCCCATGGAACTTGGGCCACAGCTCGAGATCGTCCACGAAACAAGGTCCGGCTGGCGCCTCCGGCCATACGGACCGGCGATCTATGTGGCGCATGGGCACGCCGCATCTCTCACCGCCGCAATGGAGCGCGCCGGCGTCCGCGTCAACGACTGGCGCGGCGACTGGGAGCGCCGACATCGGTTACTCAACGCAATTGGCGTAATGGCCGTTTACGGCGGCGCCGTCGCGGTGTTCGTCGCGGCTGCGTTTGCGCCGCTGCGGCCCGGCAGCGGCGTCGGTTTCGCAGCGGTGTTCGGGTCCCTGGGCGTGCTGTTCCTGGGCCTCGCGAGCGACCTCCTGCCCTGGCGAATGACGAAGCCCTCGGCTCATGCCGGGTGGCCAATACTGCCCGCCGGAGTACCCGCTGGAGCGTGGGCCCAGCAAGTTCAGGTCGGGCCGGCGCCGGGTCTGGAGTTCGGTGGGTTCTGGCTCCGCGTAGGGGCCTACATCATCGACGTCATCCTGCTTGGGATCGTCGGGGTGATCCTTTCCTCAGTCCTCGGAACGGCTGGGCAGGCGCTGGGCGCGCTCATCTTCATCGTCTACTTCATCGGCCTGTGGGGCCTGACGGGTCAGACAATCGGAATGATGCTGGTCGGTCTGAATGTTGTCCGTGACTCCGACGGCGGCAAGATCACGTGGGGCAAGGCTGTTCTGCGCTTCGGCGGCTTGTTTGTGGCTTTCGCCTGCCTCTACATCGGCGTGATCCGGGTCGCGTTCGACTCACGCAAGCGCGGCTGGCACGACAGGATCGGCGGTACGGTCGTTATCCGAAACATCGGCTGACGTAGGCGAGCCGACGAACGGGCTCGACCCTGGCGGCCAAATCGGCTTGCCGTTGGCGCCGCGCAGCGTGCCTTCGGGCGCGACGGCTTCCCTCAACCGTGTAGGGGCGGGCGCCGGATGGGTAGCCGCGGCTACGAAGAGCCACTCCCGGCCGCACCTCAGCA
>JAYVMQ010000050.1:0-7539 GCA_043758855.1 Chloroflexota bacterium | reverse complement strand
CTGGCACTGGGCTTCAAGCACGTGGAATCGGGCCCGCTCGTTCGGTCGAGCTATCACGCTCGCGACCAGGTGCCCGGTGCTGAGGCGCGTCGCGCGGCTCGGGCGTCAGGCGGGGCGTCGGGCGGGGCGTCGGGCGGGGCGTCAGGCGGGCCGGCAGGCGTAGCGTCTCTCGCGACTGAAACCAGCCGCCGCGGCCCCACCGTTGCAGCGGACGGGCGCCTCGTCTATCGGGCTGACTGACTGGCGGAGCGCTCTCGCAGGAGGCGTCGGCGACGAGATAAGCGCGAGTTTAGGGGCCTATGCCAAGCTGACTCGGTGGATGACGCGAAGGTTGGATCTGCAATTCGGGCGATCCGGATCAAGCGCGGCATGAGTCAGGCGCAGGTGGGGGCCGCTGCTGGCGTCGGCCGTTCAGCCATTTCTCAGATCGAGCAGGGCCGGCTCGAGGAGACGTCACTGCGCATCATTCGGCGCATCGGCTCCATCCTCGGTGTCTCGCTGTCGATCGATCCGCACTGGCGTGGAGTCGAACTGGCCAGGCTTCTCGATGAGAGACATGCGGCTCTTGTCCGGGCCGTCGTCGACCGGCTGTCGGCACTTGGTTGGAGACCGCTGCCGGAGCACACCTTCAACGAATGGGGGGAGCGCGGTTCGATCGACGTGTTCGCCTGGCAGGCTGTCGGTCGCGCTGTCTTGTGCGTGGAGGTCAAGACGAGGCTGGCGGACCTGCAGGACTTGCTGTCGACGGAGGACCGCAAGCGCCGGCTGGCCCCAACCTTGGCGCGCAAACTCGGGTGGAAGCCCGTCATCGTCGGCAGCGTACTGGTCGTGCCCGACGAGACGTGGGCCCGCAACGCCGTGGACAGATACCGCACCGTCTTCGAGGCCAAGTTTCCTCTGCGCACGACCGACATCCGGCGCTGGCTCAAGTTGCCCGTCGGCGACATTGGCGGCATCTGGTTTCTGGTCATTGCCGCTCCCGACGGCACTAAGCAGCGCTTGGGCGGCGTGATGCGCGTGCGACCGCGAAAGACGGCCGTCCAAGCAGCCGATTCACGCTCAGAGCCGGAGCCGCCGGAGGTCCAGCCGGCGCGTCGAGAGGGTCCTCGGGGACGATCGTCAGCTTAGCGTCGCCCCGGGCGGAATTGAGGGGGAGAAATTGGCCCATTGGCGGTCTAGTGCCGCTCAGGGCGACATTGAGTGGAAACGCATCCGCCCGCGCCAGCGCCCGGCCGCCTCGTGCCCGGCCCGCGCCCCTCCGCCTCGTGCCCGGCCAGCGCCCCTCCGCCGCGCCGCGCCCCCCGCGCCCCGTCCAGCCCGGCCGGCTACAGGATCTTCGAGAGGAACGTCTTCGTGCGCTCTTGTGCCGGCGCACTGAAGACCTGGTCAGGCGTGCCTTCCTCGACGACCACGCCGTCGTCCATCATGATCACGCGGTTCGCCACCTCGCGGGCGAAGCCCATCTCGTGGCTGACCACGATCATCGTCATGCCTTCGCGGGCCAGTTCCTTCATGACTTCCAGGACCTCGCCGATCATCTCGGGGTCAAGCGCGGAGGTCGGCTCGTCGAAGAGCATCAGAGCGGGCCTCATGGCCAGGACTCGCGCGATGGCGATGCGCTGCTGCTGACCGCCGGAGAGCTGGTTCGGGTACACCTTCTCCTTGGCCGCCAGACCGACGCGATCGAGGAGCGCCCGGCCCATGACCACGGCCTCGTCGTGCCCCATACCCCGGACCTTGATGGGAGCCTCGACGATGTTCTCGAGTGCGGTCATGTGAGGGAATAGGTTGAAGCGCTGGAAGACCATGCCGATGTCCATGCGCTGCCGGGCGATGTTCTTCTCTTTGTCCTCGACCAGCTTCTTGGTGCCGGGAGCCTCGCCATCGCGCCGTCCGATTATCGGCAGCCGGTTCACGATTGGCAGCCCGCCGACGATCGGAAGCCCCCCGGCGGCCGCAGTCTCCCGATACCCGATGAGGTGGCCGTTCACGAAGATGCGGCCGCTCTGGATCTTCTCCAGATGGTTGACGCATCGAATGAAGGTCGTCTTGCCCGAACCGGATGGTCCGATGACGACCACGGTTTCCTGACGCTTGACCTGGATGGAAACGTCCTTGAGGACGTGCAGCTTGCCGAACCATTTGTTGACGTCGCGCGCGTCGACGACCACGTCCGTTTCCGGCCGGGGCACGCCGCCTATGGCGCCGAGGAGGTCTCTCGAGATTGTTGTCACTGTTCGATCGGCGACCTTAGCGCCATGAACCGCTGTGCGAAGCCCTTGTTTCGGGGACCGGCCCCGCCGGACGATGAGATGGCGGTCCCCCGGGAGAAGCGGCGCTCGATGCGGCCCTGGATTACACCCCAGACGGTCGTCATCAGCAGGTACCAGACCGCCGCGGCACCAAATAGTTCGAAGTACGCGTAGGTCTGCCCGGCGGCGATCGAAGTCGTGGTGTACAGCTCGTAGATGCTCAAGGCATACAGAAGCGACGTGGTCTTGAGCATGTTGTTGAACTCGTTGCCCAGCGGCGGAATGATTACTCGGGCGGCCTGGGGGAGCACGATGCGGCGCATCGTCTGGCCGTATGTCATGCCCAGCGACTTGGACGCCTCGGTCTGTCCCGGATCGACGGCCAGGATTCCGGCTCGAACGATCTCGGCCATGTATGCGCCTTCGTTGATGCCGAGGATGAGGATGCCCGCGAGTACTTCCGGGAGGATGTCTATCGGGCCGACGATCACCTCGGGCCACTTCATGATGTGGGCCGCCTGGAGGCCGAAGAAGAAGAACATCAGCTGGACCAGCAGCGGCGTGCCCCGGAACACCCAGATGTAGAAGTTGGCAATGATGCGGAGAGGCAGGATCTTGGCCATCCTGCCCATCGCCGCAAAGACCCCGAGGATCACGCCGATCCCCTGGGATATGACGGAGATGCCGACTGTCAGGCCGATGCCGTTGATGATCGCGGCGTCCGGCTTGAGGAGGGAATCCCAGAAGTAGTCCGGCCGGATGACGTAGGAGGCCTTGCTCGAATTACAGCCGGAGACGACCAGGGCAACGAGTATCAGGCACCCGGCGAGCAGAGCCCGCCGGGTGCCTTTTCGATCGAAGAGGGACGCGGTCATCGCGTCGTTTCCCTGTTTGTCGCGAAGCTAGGAGGCCGAGGTGCTGGTGATGGCGCCAGACTGGACGCCCCACTTTGTGAGGATCGTCACGTACGTGCCATCGTCCATCATCTGCTGCAGTGCGGCCTTGACGGCATCGCGCAGCCCGGTGTTCGTCTTTGCGACGCTGATGCCTTCGTTGCCGCGCTCGAGCGTCAGGCTCGGGAGCATCGCGAACGCACCGCTGCCCTTCGAGACCTCGTAGCCGGCTACCGGCTCGTCGGTGAAGTGGGCGACGACGGTCCCGGCCTGGAGGGCGAGGAGAGCGTCGGTGTCGGCCGAGAAGACCTTGAGCGTGACGTTCGGCTTGCCTGCCGTCTTGCACGCGCCGTTGATGCTGGTCGCGGCGGTGTAGTCGCCCGTTCCCGCGATGTGGTCGGCTTCAACGGTGCCCTTCTCGGCTGCGACGGCCTTGCCGCACAGGTCGGTGAGGGCACTGATGCCGCTGGGGTTGCCCGTGAGGACCACGAACGACTGACCGGCCGCGAAGTAGGGGACCATGTCGACTTGCTGCTGTCGCGCCGCCGTGATCGTCTGGGCGGAGATGATGATGTCGCAGCTGCCGCCGGTCAGCGCCGGGATGATCGTGTCGAACACGGTCGACTTGACCGACAGAGTCAGGCCCAGGCGCTTGGCGATCTCGTTGGCCAGGTCGATGTCCGAGCCGACCGGCGCATTGTTGTTCTTTGTGTCAAGGCTCTCTTGCGGGGGGTAGGACGTGTCCGAGCAGGCGGTGAGGGTGCCGGCCTTGATCAATTGGGCAGCCGGGACCGTCGGGAGCGGAGCAGCGGTCGGCGCAACGGATGCGGCCGTGGTGGCCGCCGCGGATGCGACCGTGGTCGGCGCCGTGGTCGGCGTCGCACTTGGCGCCGTGGTTGCGCCGCCGCTTGAGCATGCGCTCGCGACGAGGGCCGCGATCGCTAAAACGCTGGCGATACGGATTCGAGACTGAGTCACTGGTTTCCTCCTGGCCTCCTGGACCTCCCAATGCCGCCCGCCGTCCACCCGCGACGCGCACCTTGGTATCAGTGGACGGAGCGTAGCCGCAGCGAAGAGCACGCGCAAGGCGCACACGATAATCGCTGGTTGCGCGGGGGTTGCAGAAGTGCGTCCAGGTGGGTCCAAACGTCTTCCGGGCCCAACCCGGAGGCACTTCCCCGCCGAGTGGCTATGCTCTGGGCAATGACCCGCCCGCTGCCGCGTCGGATGCCGCTCGCCGAGCTTCACTGCCACCTCGGTGGCGCGGTTACGCCCGCCATCATGTGGGGCATCGCCCACGAGCAGGGCATCAAGCTACCGACGAAGGACTACTGGCAGTTCCGCGAGATGATCACGGCCTCGGCGCGGCGCGGCCACTCCTTCGACAAGTACCTGCACCTCTTCCATTGGACCGAGTTGATCCAGTCGTCGCCCCTGGCTGTCGAGCGGTCTGTCTACGAGGTCATCGGCGGCGCCTACCGCAAGAACAACGTCACCACCATGGAATTGCGCTTCAACCCCATGAAGCGCAACCGCGGCGGCGAGCAGGACCTGGACCACATCATCGCTGCGTCGCTGCGCGGTATGGACCGGGCCATGCTCGAATACCCGATCAAGCCTGGCCTGATCTTCTGCCTGGACCGCGACTTCCCGTTTGGGCTGAACGAGATCATCGTTGAGAAGGCGATCGCCTGGCGCGACCGAGGCATCGTCGGCATCGACATCGCCGGCCCTGAGTCGGCCAACTTCCGGCCCTCGGACTACCGCAATCTCTTCGCTCGGGCCCGTAAATTCGGCCTTGGGATCACCGTCCACTGCGGCGAGGCGGGGCCGGTCGAGGAGATCGCCCCCGTGCTGGAGGAGCTCGAACCGGATCGGATCGGGCACGGCGTGAAGGCCGCCTACGACCCCCGAACGATGGCGATGCTCCGCGAGCGCGGCGTCGTTCTCGAAATTTGCCCGACGTCCAACCTGCAGACGGAGGTTGTCTCGGGCTGGGAGGAGTTCCGCTGGATCTTCGAGCAGTTCCGGCAGAACGGCGTCCGCTACGCGATCAGCACAGACGGCCCCGAGATGCTGCGGACATATATCCGTGACGAGTTGGCGACGCTGGGGCGGCTCGGGATCCTCTCGTACGAGGAGCAGGTTCAGGCGGTGGAGACTTCGCTGCAGGCGTCCTTCGTTCGACAAGTGAGCGATGTCCTGGCGCCCCTCCTGGAGCCGGCGCGACGCGTGGAGATCGAGCGCGAGGAGGCCTAGGCCGCGCCCTCCAGCCCCGCCTCGCCAGGCATCTCGCGCGCCCTCCAGCCCCGCCTCGCCAGGCCTCTCGCGCGCCCGCGCCGGCCCCGCGCAGGCCTGCAGCCCTAATCGGTGAGCGGCTCCACTCGGTACGTGCAGCTTCTGCCGCCTGAGGCGATGTGCAACTCGCGCGTGACCTTGGCCCCCAGAACCTCGCCCAGAAGGGCCAGTTCCTCCTCGCAGGCCATCGGGTAGGGGACCGAGACGCCGGAGATAGCGCAGTTGTGCTCGCACAGGCGGATCGCGCCGTCTGGGTTATGCACGGCCCGGCCCAGGTAGCCCGTCTCGTCCAGGTAGCTCGCAACCTCGCGGACCCGGTCCCATAAGGTTGCGTCGCTGGGCAGTCGCTCCGCCAGACGCTGACTGATGCGAGACTTCAACTGTGCGTGGCGGACTTCGAAAACGTCGCGAATGAGCGATTCGCCGCCGATTGATCGGACGGCGGTCAGCATTGACTGCGCCAGAGCCCCGTAGTTGGCCGGGAATAGGTCTTGCGCCGCGGACGTCAGGTCATAGAGGTGGCGGGGCCGCCCCACGCCGTGACGGCTCAGGCTTCGGCTCACGAGGCCGGCCGTTTCCAGTGTCCGGAGCTGCTGCAGGACGCCCGTCCGGCTGGCGCCAACCCGATCGGCCACCTCGTCCGGGGCTGCAGGCCCGCCGGTCCGCAGCGCATACAGGACCTCTCGGCGCAGGGTGGACGAGGCGCCCGGTCCGGGCGAGGAGGCCGCCAGCGGCGTGGCGGTCCGGACCCGGCGCTCGATGATCTGGGCGTCCGTGCCGTGCTCGAACGAGTTGTCTGGTCCGAGTTCGCTGACCGCGTAGGTCGCCACTAGTTCGGCCACGGCATCGTTCCCCTTGAACTTAGCGGCAGAGTCGGTCATAGCGGGCTCCGGATCCATGCCGAAAAAGTAGCAGCGTGAGCCAAAATCTGCTCGCGCGCGGAATCTCCTGGCAATCGGGCCCAATTGGTCTGCGCTGGACTCGCCTGTTGAGCCCGCGTACCTTAAGATCAGGTTTGATCTTGGTGGACGTGCGCCACGCGAGGAGACGCGGTCGCTCGAGGAGCCGTCGAGGTCGTCAAGTCGGCCGCTAAGGAGCCCCGGTGCCACAGATTCGTGCTTTTCGCGCGCTTCGATTCGACCCCGACAAGGTTGGGGACCTGAGTCGCGTCACCTGCCCGCCATACGACGTAATCGGACCTGAGTTGCATCAGGCCCTGCTGGCTCGCCACCCAGCCAATGCGGTGCGACTGGATTTGCCCGAGACCCAGGCTGGCGACGAGCCCGACGATCGATATAGGCGCGCTGCTCGTTTGCTCCAAACGTGGCGTGTTGATGGCACTCTGCGCCGCGACACCCATCCCAGTATTTACGTCTACGAGCAGACCTATCGGGTTCCGGGCTCCAATCAGATCAGAACGCAACGGGGCTTTTTCGCTCGCTTGCGACTGGAGGACTTTGGGCCGGACAGCGGGGTTCTGCCGCACGAGCGAACCCTCTCCGCGCCGAAGGAAGACCGATACAAACTTCTGATGGCAACCAACGTGAACACGAGCCCAGTTGTCGGCCTGTATGCCGACCCGAGCGGACGGTCCGTGCAAGCCCTGGCGGCCATTGCCTCCCGCCGACCGGATGTGGACGTGGCCGATGACGACAGCGTCCGACACCGACTCTGGGCTGCGCCCGAGGATGGGCCGGACACCCGTTTCGCGAAGCTGCTTCTCGAGGGTGCCGCCAAGAAGCCGATCACCATCGCCGACGGTCATCACCGCTACGAGACCGCGCTGCGCTACCGCGACGAGCGGCGAGCCAACAAGACGGGTGAAAGCGATCCGGCTTCCGATTACGTCATGATGCTCTTCCTCGAAATGACAAAGCAGAAGTTGACCGTCCTGCCGACCCACCGGATCATTCGGGCGTTGGGCAAGGAGGGTGTGCACGATCTTCTTGGGCACGCCGAGTGGCTCTTCGACGTTCAGCCCGTCGCTCGTCGGGCCGAGTTGGAGGCCGCTTTCTCGTCGGCGGACGTAGCGGGCGGCCAGGGCCGCTTCGGTTTGTGGACGCGAGAGGGTGGTGCCCTGCTCACTGCCCGCCGCG
>JAYVMQ010000049.1:0-19520 GCA_043758855.1 Chloroflexota bacterium | reverse complement strand
GATTTGAGCACGCAGCCGCTGGTGCTCGTGGCTGATGATGAACCCCGAATCACGAGGCTAGTCTCGATCATTTTGGCCCCCGAAGGCTTCCGGGTTGTGACCGCCAGCGGCGGCGAAGAAGCCGTCCGCAAAGCCGAAGAGATACGACCCGATGTCGTTTTGCTCGATATCGTCATGCCCGACCTGGATGGCATCGAGGCCATGCTGCGAATGCGGGCATTGCGTCCCGTGCCCGTCATTCTGTTGACAGCCAAAGGCTCGACTTCGGACAAGGCCAAGGGCCTGGACCTGGGCGCGGACGATTATGTGGCGAAGCCTTTTCATCCTGAGGAGCTAGCCGCCCGAGTTCGCGCGGTCCTCCGCCGCGCATCTGGATCGACTCCGGGACAAGGGATCGTGGCCTTCGACGACGTCGAAATCGATCTGGAGCGCCGAATGGTCACGCGAGGCGGCCAGCTCGTGCA
The DNA here is from genome assembly GCA_043758855.1 of Chloroflexota bacterium. GTDB lineage: Bacteria > Chloroflexota > Limnocylindria > Limnocylindrales > CSP1-4 > Fen-1039. Next base: position 19,056 of record JAYVMQ010000049.1, on the reverse strand, counting down.
GCTATCGCGAACCGAATGGCTCCTCCTCCAGCACCTCGCCAACAACGCCGGAAAAGTCGTCCTCCACACCGAGTTGCTGACCAAGGTTTGGGGCCCGGAATACCGCGACGATCTTCAGTACCTGCGCGTGTGGGTCAGCCGCGTCCGGCGCAAACTCGGCGCTGCGGCCGGCGAGCCCGGACGGATTCGCACGTTTCAGGGTATCGGCTACCTGTTGGACATCGGGTCGAACGCGAGTCGGCCAGCAGGCGCGACCGCTCCAGCCTGAGGCGCGCCGCTCGTCGTCGAAATCGACACGCTCCCGTAATACATACGGCAGATGTGCGCATGTTGGCGATGCCCGACTCGGTGCAGAATCGAGTCGTCTCCTTGGATGGAGCAGATCGCGTCGGAAAGGACGGTACTCATGCTCTGGACGATTGTTGTGATCCTCTTCGTTCTCTGGCTGCTGGGACTGCTCGGGAGCATTGGCGGCGCGGCAATTCATCTGCTTCTCGTGTTGGCGGTGATCGTCGTTGTGGCCCAGCTCTTGAGGGGCCGATCCGCGGTCTGAAACGAGGGCTGTGTGAAGCATCTGAAGCATATTCAGGGTCGCGGAGGACTGCGCCCGGAGCCCGTTGCTTCTCGGCCTGATGACACGGCCGCAGATATGGGCCGCATCCTAAGTGGAGGTTCAATCTGATGGATTCCCCCAAGAAGGTTGCCCGCGAAGGCGTCGACAAGGTCCGAAAGACTGTCCGCGACGCCGACGGTCATAGCCTGAAGGACGACGTCGCCAACATCGGCGATGCGGCTCGTACCAAGGTCGGGAACGCCGGCGACGACGTACGGAGTGGCGCTCACAACGCCAAGCGCGACGCGGAACGTCATCAATCCCGCTGAATCGGTCGCTCATGAGTCGGCCGCGGCTTGGCCCTCCGGGTCGACCGCGGCCGACTTGCGATAGGTGCTCGAAGATTTCGCGGTGGCCGTTCTGAGTCCAGCCGCTGCTGACAATCTTGCGAGCCGGACGCAATACCTACGGGCTACAGAGCCAGTGACTCGGTTACCTGCCTGGAGGCAACCATGGCATCCGTGTACTTCGACGTTTCGGCCCTATATCTGCGATGGGACGACGCGCTCGAGGCCGTGCCCATCCCCGACGTAGAACGCGAGGTCGAGCTGCTCGAGTTCGATGGACACGACGTCTTCGTTGTGGGCGCGGAGCCCGCGGCCGCTGTCCCCTGGGCGGCTCGGCTTCGGCACGCCGACCAGCCGCTGCCCGGTGTCTCGAGCCATACGCCGGCCTGGCTGATCGTAGGAGACCGAAGCCGCTGCGGGTCAGCGCGGACGCCAGGGCTCGCGACCGTGCTCGTCGGAGGGGGGCCAGCCCCGCGGACCGGAGGTGGCCGCTGCGATATGGAGGTTACCGATCTTCACGGAGCGGTTCTGGCGGTGATCGGTGGGGCCTCGGTCGCGAGATGAGGCTCACGGCGGCCCATAGTTGGGCGAATGAGACGGCCTGTTCGATGGCCAGGACGGAGCCCTGGTCCTAGACTTCATCGATGGGCAGCGGGTGCCGGCCGCTGATGCTTGGCCGCGCAGCAAACTAAGGCCACGGAGATCCTGGGCGAGGCAACTCAGCTCCGCCAAGGCGCTCAAAGAATCCATCGGGTCAAAAAGGACGATAAGGAGAAAGCGATGAAGACTTCCGAAGTCCGTCGAGCCGGCAGCGATGTGTCCAAGACAGTGATCGACGCGGCCGCGGAGTTGGCGACGAAGGCGCAGGAAGGCGCAGCTGCAGCGCTGGCCGGTGCGCGGGCTACTGCCGATGAAGTCGGGACCCGCCTGCCCGGCATCGCCTCGGTCGGGGCCGAGGGAGCTGCCGAGTCCGTAAGAATGCTCCAGGAGCTGTCCGATCCCAGGCTCCAACTTCTCATGGCATTCTCAGTGGGCGTCGGGGCAGGCCTGTGGATGGCGGGTGCGCCGCGTCTTGTCACTCTCGCGGCGTTGACTCCCGCCCTGGTGGTCGGAGTCGCGATCGCATCGCGCAGCCAGAGCCGCGGGGGCCGCCGCCACCGCCGGTAGCGTTCGACCAAGCAGTCAGCGCGCAGCGCCACAGGCCTTTTCGACATCGATCATTCCGACCAGGCGGGTCCCGAGGCGTTGCCGTCGTGGAGTGACCATGTTCGACATCGAGTTCCTGTGGTTCGAGGACTGCCCGAACCATGCCGCGGCCCGGGCAATGCTCGAAGACGTGCTCCGGGAGCGTGGCGTTAGTTCTCCCGTCCGCGACATCGACGCGAGCGATCCGGCGATCGCAAGGCGGCTTCGCTTTCCCGGCTCGCCCACGATCCGGGTTAACGGGGTCGATGTGATGCCCGGCTTTAGGGACCCGGGGGGCGACTACACCCCAAGCTGCCGCATCTACTACACCACATCCGGACTCCGCGGCGTCCCCGAGCGCTCCTGGATCGAGGCCGCGATCGACGCCGCCCTGAGCGCCAGCTCCTGATCTGGCCGCCTCAAGTCGAACTCGAACGCCTCCGGCATGCGCCGACCGACTCCAGTTGGCTTGACCGAATCTTGACGGCGTTGTGAGCCGATCTCCATGGACTTATGACTTGCCTCCGATAGTCTGGGGGTGTGTTGGTGACCCACCAGCCCGATACCGGAGGCGGTTCTGATGATGTCCTGGGGAGTCGGTGGCTGGATCTGGATGGCTGTCTGGATCGTCGCCCTTCTGGCGATGGTCTGGCTGGTGGTCCGGAGTCCGAGCCATTCAGCGGAGGCCGACGCCATGGAGATTCTGCGTGCTCGTTTCGCCCGCGGTGAGATCAACAAGGAAGAGTTCGAGCAGGCCCGAATGGTCTTGCTCGACAAGCGATAGGAGTCAAGAATGCCTCGTGAGATCCACGTTCCCAACGGACTAGTGCTGGCGGTGGCCGCCGTCGCGCTCGTGATCAGTACGGTAGCGCTGGGTGCCGTGATGCTCGGTCGACCAGGGCTGGGCGGCAATGGCGCCGGCATGATGGGCGGCGGCAACGCCGGCATGATGGGCGGCGGCAACGCTGGCATGATGGGCGGCAACGCCGGTAACGGCGGCATGATGGGCGGCAACGCCGGTAACGGCGGCATGATGGGCGGCGCAAGTGCAAGCGCGACGCCTCAGCCTGGAACGGCTGGGTTCGCTCCCGGAACTACGGCCTCGCCCCGCGTGATCCGGGTATTCGCCGGTCCCGGCTACGCCTTCAGCCCGTCGACGATTACGGTGGCGCGCGGCGAGACCGTGACCTTCGTCGTCACGAGCATGGGTCCGCTTGTCCACGAGTTCATGGTCGGTCCGGCGGACGCTGTGGCGGCTAACCGCCAAGGTACACCTGAAGTCGCCGACATCGGGATGATGCAGGCGAAGTCACTGACATACACCTTCGACGGCTCAGGGCCCTATACCTACGCCTGCCACGCCGACGGCCATTACGAGGCGGGCATGAGAGGGACGGTCACGGTCGTAGGCTGACTCTTGGGCCGGTCCTATTGAAAATGAGTTGGCATAGACCGGCTTCAGGGGCGATGCTGTAGCCATGCCCGAAGCATCGCCCACACGCATTCTGGTCGTAGACGACGAGCCCCCGATCGTTGAACTCGTGCGCGGCTACCTCACTCGCGAGGGCTGGACCGTCGACGTGGCTATAGACGGACCGACCGCCATCGAGCGAGCGCGGTCGAACCCGCCGGACGTGATCGTTCTTGACCTGATGCTGCCGGGCATCGACGGCCTCGAGGTTTGCCGCCAGGTTCGGACCTTCTCCGATGCCTACGTCCTGATGCTGACGGCGCGATCGGAGGAAATCGACCGGATCGTCGGCCTGTCGGTTGGCGCGGACGACTACCTCGTCAAGCCATTCAGCCCGCGCGAGTTGGTGGCACGGATCAAGGCCCTTCTGCGTCGGCCTCGTGCCACCGTCAGGATCTCCTCCCCGGCTGGTCTAGAGATCGATGAGCCTCGCCACAGCGTCCGAGTGGACGGAACCTCGATCGAGCTGACGGCGACCGAGTTCGGCATCCTGGCCGCCCTCACCCGCGACCCCGGACTCGTCATCAGCCGTACCGTACTCCTTGACCGCGTCTGGGGATCCGATTTCGTCGCCGACGACCATCTCGTTGACGTGCACGTCGCCAACCTGCGCCGTAAGCTCGGTGACGACCCGTCCGCGCCCCGCTTTATTGAAACCGTCCGGGCGGTTGGGTACCGGCTGATGGTGTCATGAACCGCTGGCTTCGTTCGCTTCGCGCCCGGCTGCTGCTGACCAATCTGGTCGTGGCCGGTGCGGCGCTCGGCACGGTAGTCGTCGCGGTCAGCGTCGTGGGCCCCGGCTACTTCGTCCAGGCAATGGGCCACCCGTCAGGCAGCGTCATGGGTTCGATGATGGACTCGGCCACTGGGCTGGCCTTCGACGATGCCCTTCGAAACGCTCTGATCGCCGCCGGAGCGATCGCCGTCGGGGCCTCGGTCGTGCTCAGCCTCGCCGTATCGGGTGCGATCGCGGAGCCCGTGATCCGCCTTGCCAGCGCCTCGAGGAGGATCGCGGCGGGCCACTACCGGGAGCGCGTCTCAGTCGCCGGAGCGGGCGAGATTGGCGAGCTTGCGGCCGCGTTCAACGCCATGAGCGGATCACTTGAAGCGACTGAGTCGCGCCGAATGCAGCTGGTTGGCGACGTGGCCCACGAGTTGCGGACCCCGCTCGCCACCCTCGACGGCTACCTTGAAGGCCTTGAAGACGGCGTCATCGCAGCCAGCGACGATACCTGGCGCCTTCTCCGGGGTGAGACGGCCCGCTTGACGCGTCTCGTCGACGGCCTGCAGGAGTTGTGGCGTGCGGAAGCTCGTCAGTTGCCACTTAAGGTCGAGCCCGTGGATGCCCTGGCCGTTGCAACCGCCGCGGTCGAGCGGTTCGCGCCGCAGGCGACGGCGCGCCGGATCTCGCTCGAAACCGACGTTCCCAGCGGCTTAACCGTGCTGGCGGACCGCGACCGGCTGATCCAAATCCTCGGCAATTTCCTGTCCAACGCGATCCGCTACAGCCCTGACGGAGCGGGCGTGGCCGTCCGGGCTCGCAGGGCAGGGGACACTATGGAGTTCTCGGTCGTCGACCAGGGCCCAGGCCTTACCCCCGAGCAGCGGGCACAGGTCTTCGAACGCTTCTATCGTGTGGACCCTTCGCGGTCGCGGGCACTCGGCGGATCGGGCATTGGCCTCGCCATCGCCCTGGCGCTCGCAACCGCTATGGATGGGCGCGTCCGTGCCGAATCGGGTGGCCCTGGCACCGGTTCAACCTTCGTGGTTGCGCTGCCGGTCGCCTGATTTCGCAGCGGCTCGCGCGCAGGCCGCGTCAGCGACTCTCACGAAGTCCTAAGCATCGGCTCAGGTGGTGCTAAGCGGAGCGAAACATGATCATGACTATGGACGAGCGTCTAATCCGATTCCGGCTTCTCGACCTCGGCTGCTTCGGCGAGGTGATCGCACTCGAGCGCCGCCTTGTGCGCACGCTGGGCGTCCTAGGAGCCACCGTGAACGCCGCAACCGAAACCGCGTACATCAGCTACGACGGGTATAGGACCTCGCCCGAGCGCCTTCGGGCCGCGATTGTGGCCGAGGGATTCCGCACGGCCGATCCTGTCGCGAGCTAGACGTTGCTGCTCGCTCTCCGGAACCTCACCCACGACCGAACCCGCTTCGCGCTGAGCGTCGCGGGTGTCGCGCTTGCCGTGATGCTCATCCTGCTCCTGGGCGCGTATCGGGCAGGCATCTACAGACAGACCTCCGCCTACCTCGACCAGGCACCGGGGAGTGTCGTCGTCGCCCAGCGTGGCGTGCGCGATTTCATCGCCACCAATTCGATTCTGCCGGAAGGTGCGGCCGAGGCCGTTAATGGAGTGCCCGGGGTAGCGCGCGTGGTACCCGTTGTCGCGCAGACCACAATCGTGGAGATGGATGGCAGCAAACAGCTTGCTCTCTTCATCGGTTACGAGCCGGGTATCGGCGGCGGTCCGTGGAGCCTCGTCGAAGGGCGAGAGCCGACTGGGGACGGCGAGGTAGTACTCGATCGGATCATGGCGGCGGAGCACGGGATACGCCTCGGGAACCACGTTACGGTCCTGGATCGATCGCTCACCGTCGTCGGGCTCTCGGGCGGCACGGCGCTTTGGATCGGCTCGTTCGTGTTCGCGGATAGCTCGACCATTCAGTCGCTCATGCTTGCTCCCGGGGCAAGCAGTTTCCTCTTCGTGACACCCGAAGCAGGGGTTACGCCGGGGCAACTGCGCGACCGTCTCCAGATCCCCGGCACCGACGCGCTGCTCAAGTCAGATGTCATCGTCTCCGACCAGCGCCTGCTCGCCAAGGTGTATGACGCCGCAATCGGGCTCATGACCGCGATCGCGTTCTTCGTCGGCGTTCTCGTCGTCGGGCTCATCGTGTATACCGCAACGATTGAACGGCGGCGCGAATACGGCGCGTTCAAGGCCATTGGTGCCCGCAACCGGACGCTCTACAAAGTCGTGGGGATCCAGGCACTCGTCGCGGGCGTCACCGGCGCGACCGTCGGGACGTTGCTCGCGTACGGTGTGGGCTGGCTGCTCGTCGCCTGGCGGCCTCAGTTTCCCGTGGCGATCGAGCCGACCGCAATCCTGGTGGCGCTCGGAGCGAGTGCGGTCATGGCAGTCCTCGCCGCACTCATGCCCGCCAGGGCGATCGCCAGACTTGCTCCCGCGGAGGTCTTCCGATGACCGGCCCGGTCTGGCTCCTTGCCCGACGGAACTTGCTGCGCAACCGGGTCCGCCTGGTGGCCTCGATCGGCGGCGTCGCGCTGGCGCTGTCGCTCGTCCTTGCACTCAACGCGATCGTGGGCGGCGTGGCGGTCCAGATCACGACCTACATAGACCGATCCGGGGCCGACGTGTGGGTCGCCCAGGCGGGCGTCCACAACCTTCACATGACGAAGTCGTCTCTGCCCGACGCGGTGGTCGGGGAGGTGCGCGGTGTTCCGGGTGTGGCGCAAGCCAGCCCGATCCTCTACGCGACCGAGACTGTCTCCGCGAAGGATCAGAGGCAGATCGCATATGTCATCGGCCTTCCGACCGACGCGGCTATAGGTCTCCCGTCGACGATCCGGTTCGGCAAGGCGGTCCCGGGGCCCGGCGAGGTGATAGTCGGCCAGGACTTCGCCAATGTGGCTCACGTTGGGGTCGGCGATTCAGTCACCATCTTCGGCCGCGACCTCCGGATCGCCGGGATCTCCGCGAGCGAGGGGAACCTGCTCAACACGGTTGTGTTCGTCTCATTCGACGACTTCGCCAAGGCCCACCCGGTCGCCAACGTCGTCAGTTTCGTACTGGTCCGGACCGCTCCGGGCGCATCCGCTGACGCCGTAGCCAAGTCGATCGAGCTGTCCGTACCCGGAGTGTCGGCCCTCAGCCGCCCTGCGTTCGCGCAGCAAGAGCGGCAGCTCGTCATGGCCATGGCGGGAGACGTGATCACGATGATGAATGCGATCGGGTTTGCCGTGGGGCTAGCTGTCGTCGCCCTGACAGTCTATGTCGCGACCCTCTCGGGCAGACGCGAATACGGGCTCCTAAAGGCACTGGGTGCCCGAGGCCGTGTCCTGTACGGCATCGTTCTGGCCCAGGCGGGGCTGTCAGTGGCGTTAGGGTTCCTGGCGGCGCTCTCCTTTACGGCGGCGCTGGCCGTGCTGGTGCCGGTAGCGGGCCTGCCCCTGACGCTCTCGATCGAGCCGGCGTCGGTTCTCACGGTTGCTCTGGTCGCGACTGTAATCGCCGGGGTCGCCTCCGTGCTGCCGGTGCGGCAGGTCGCGGGCATCGATCCCGCAATTGTCTTCAAGAAAGGAGTCGCGCTATGACGGCACCTGGCCTCGAAGTCCGCGACGTCACGAAACGCTACGGCGATGGGGCAACCGCAGTCGACGCCGTCCGAGGCGTGTCGTTTGCCGTTGGGGCAGGCGAGGTAGTCCTGATCATGGGCCCGTCGGGTTCCGGCAAGACGACGCTGCTCTCGATGATGGGCGCTCTGCTGCGCCCTACCAGTGGCACGATCAGCCTCGACGGAACCGTCCTCTCCAAGCTCGGCGAGAGCCGCCTCCCAGACATCCGTCTGCGCAAGTTCGGCTTCATCTTTCAGGACTTCAACCTGCTCTCGACCCTGACGGTGCTGGAGAACGTCGCCATCGTAGCGGAGCTCACGGGCCTAAAAGGGAAGCCCGCTCGCGAGAAAGCCACTGGGATTCTCACTGAGCTGGGCCTCAAGGATCGTCTCGGGTTCTTGCCCGAAAAGCTTTCGGGCGGCGAGAAGCAGCGCGTGGCTATAGCCCGAGCCCTGGTCAACGACCCAGCCCTGATCCTCGCAGATGAGCCCACGGCAAACCTGGACTCCGCCATCGGTCACGAGATCATGAGGATCCTGCGCCGCGTCGCGAAGGAGAACGGCCGGGCCGTGGTGATCGTCTCGCACGATGCGCGAATCCGAGACATCGCCGACCGCGTGCTCTGGCTCGAGGATGGCGAGTTTGCCGAGGCGGTCGAGCTCGCGGTCGACCCGGTCTGCGGAATGTCAGTCGAGCGAGCCAAGGCGACAACCGCTGAGCGCGACGGCGCCACCATCTTCTTCTGCTCGCGCGGCTGCCGAGCCGAGTTCCTCGGTGAGCTGCCGACGGGAGGTTCTAGCCCGGCCGCGACCTAATCCCCACTAGTTGCCCAGGAAGTCAGATTGACCGCAAGGAGGTCCAGATGAATCAGCATTCGATGTCCATGGAGCCCGGTGAGATCAAGGATCCCGTCTGCGGCATGACCGTCGACGCGGAGCAGGCTCAAGCGAATGACCTGACGACAAAACACGAAGGCACGACGTACTACTTCTGCGGCCGCGGCTGCAAGCTCGACTTTGGGGACGATCCCGGCCGCTATCTCGATCCTTCGCACATGCCGTCGATGTAGGCCAAGCCGGTCGCCGCGACGCATGATGACCGACATCGCGGCGACCGGCGCGAGCTGCTCCGGCTTCTCACAAGACCCATTCGCTGGCGGGCGACTCTTGGCACCTATCGCTCGAACAGCAGTAGTCGAGCGCTGAGATGTAGCGATTGGGCTCGAGGCGGAAGCTTGCCAGGCAGCCGGAGCAGCGGAACCTCAGCAATCGCCCGCCGTATAGCGCCGTGACGCCCTCGCCCACACCGATCGATTGGCCGCAGGCAGCGCAGGTGCCCGCCGGCTGGGCGGTCGAGTCGATGACAACCAGGTCCTCCCGGACGGCGAGCGTCACCCATCCCTCCGGGGTGACGTGTCCTCGGCCGGTCCGGCGCCGGCGGCGCCAGTTGTCCCATGCTGGCCGTGTCCTTCGCCGTGACTCATGCCGTGGCCCATGAACAGGTGCATGCTGAGGCAGCCACCCAGGAGGAGGAGCGGCGTGAGCGTGGCGAGTGGCACCCCAACCGCAAGCAGCGCGCCGATCACCACCCCTGCACCGCCGATGATTCGGACCGTGCGGGGGAGGGCGAGTAGCGTGCCCAGAGCCGTGACCCCCGCGCCGTCCCCGCGACGGCCAGTGGCGGGTATGGGGTGGGCTAGGTGTGCGTCCCCAGTCGCCGATGCATGTTCGTGACTCAAGGGTCCGACGGTGGTGTGCCCATTTGTCTGGAGGGTCATGGCGGAGCAATCTCCCGTATTGAGGGTCAGCGGATGGCGAGCCCGCCGAATGAGGTAATGTCGGGCTCGATGTCGATGCTGAAAGGCATTGGGCTCCCTCTCAGGACTGGCTGGAGGGACGAGTCTTGGCGAATCTCGACTCGGCCAAGAGGATTGCTGTCGCGCCGACGATGAGGACGCCAACACCAGCCGCCGCCTCGACCTGGAGCATCCCGATACCGGCGAGTACAGCCACCGCTGCCGCGCTCGCCGCGAGCGAGCGGAGCAGCCAGCCGCGCGGGACTCGTGTCGACCGACGTTTGACGAGTGCGATCTCGCCTCGATAACGGCCCATGCCGCACGTAAACCGGACGATGCCCGGCGGCTGGCCAGGCAGGTCGACAACGGTCGTACCGTTGGCCACGAGGTGGCGCTCGATACGCGGCGACGAGAAGACGACCCGCTCCGTGCAGTGGTCGGCGTCGTGCCGATGGAAGACGAGACGGAGCGGGGCATCCGCGGTGGCCACGGTCTGCGCAGGCTGGTATCCGCGATTGACCCAAATATCGACAACCTGAGGCTTCACGCCCACCCGCGCCCCGATGCTTGCGGCGTAGGCGCTGCGCGCGCTCGGGCGCGAGGGATCCGCTTCGCCCTCGACGCCCACGAGCGAAGCCCGACCGGAGTCTTCGATGAACGATGACGAGGTGCGCATGTCATAAGTACAGCGGCCGCGGCTGAGACGCATGTGAGAGCGACCTAACGAACGGCTGAGATTCGCCCTGACCGGTCAGCGAGTGACCATGGCTGGCGCAGCTTGGCCTTGTCCGATCGCCGCCGCCGCCCGGGGCGCGCGGAACCCACGCAGACGGAGCGCGTTCGAGACGACCGTCACGCTGGAAAGGGCCATCGCCGCTGCCGCGAATATTGGGTCGAGCAGCACCCCGTTGAACGGGTAGAGGGCTCCGGCGGCCAGCGGAATGAGGGCCACGTTGTAGGCGAAGGCCCAGAAGAGATTCTGCTTGATGTTCCGCATGGTCGCCCTCGAAAGAGCGAATGCGGTAACGAGGCCGAGCAGGTCGCCACTCATGAGGGTGACCCCGGCGGACTCGATGGCAATATCCGTGCCGGTTCCGATTGCCACCCCGACGTCGGCTGAGGCGAGGGCGGGTGCGTCGTTCACACCATCTCCGACCATTGCGACTTTCTTGCCCTCTGCCTGGAGCCGGCGGATCTGGGCGGCCTTCTCATCGGGCCGAACATCGGCGAGGACGCGGTCGACGCCCGCCTCGCGAGCGATTGCCGCGGCGGTCGTCTCGTTGTCGCCGGTCAGCATCACTACCTGGAGCCCCAGACGCCGAAGCTGCGACACGGCGGCTGCCGAGCTGGCTTTGAGCGTGTCGGCAATCGCGATCACGGCGGCGAGGCTGCCGTCTACGGCGACATACACGGGAGTCTTCCCGGCGGCGGCCAGGTCCTGGGCAGCCGCGGTGAGCGGCGACGGGTCAATGCCTTGATCGCTCAAGTACCCGGCGCGCCCAACGAGAATCTTCTGTGCGCCAACCCGAGCGGCGATGCCCTGGCCGCTCACGGACGCGAAACCGGTTGCGTCGGCGAGGCTGAGACCCCGCTCCTGCGTCGCAAACCGCACGATTGCCTCGCCGAGGGGATGCTCGGAGCCGCGTTCTGCGGCGGCCGCGAGGGCCAACACATCGGCTTCGGTGATGGCGTTCGGCGCTTGCACGACATCGGTCACTCGCGGTCGGCCCTCGGTCAGAGTGCCCGTCTTATCGAGGACAACCACCTTGACCTGGTGCAGCCGCTCGAGGGCTTCGGCGTTTCGGAACAGGATTCCGTGCTCGGCGGCCTTGCCCGTGCCAACCATGATAGATGTCGGCGTCGCCAGCCCGAGCGCGCACGGGCAGGCGATGATCAGCACGGCGACCATGTTCAGCAGGGCCAGGTTGAACGCGGGCTGTGGTCCGGCGACAAGCCAGACCGCGAACGTCAGCCCGGCCGCCACCAGGACAGCGGGAACGAAGTATCCGGTGACGGCGTCCGCGAGCCGCTGGATCGGCGCCTTGCTTCCCTGCGCCTCCTGTACCAAGCGGACAATTTGGGCAAGCACGGTGTCCCGGCCGACCCGGCGGGCCTCGAATGTGAACGACCCGGAGCCGTTCATCGTGCCGCCGATGACCTCGTCGCCGGTGGCCTTGGTGACCGGCATGCTCTCGCCTGTGACCATGCTTTCGTCTATGTTCGACGAACCGTCCGCCACCGATCCATCGACGGGGACTCGCTCACCGGGACGGACGCGGACCAGGTCCCCCACGACGACTTCTTCCACCGCGATGTCGAGTTCGACGCCATCTCGGACGACGCGAGCCGAACGCGGTGCAAGCGCAATGAGCTTCTTGATCGCGTCGGAGGTGTGGCTACGCGCGCGGGCTTCGAGGAACCGGCCGAGCAGGATGAGGGTGATGATCGCCGACGATGTGTCGAAGTAGAGCGGCATCTCGCCGTTCCGCACCACGCCCGCAGCTACGAAGAAGGACGGGAAGAGGATCGCGGCGAGGCTGTAGGCGTACGCCGCCGACGTTCCGACGGCGATAAGCGTGTTCATGTCGGTCGCGCGATGGCGAGCGACCTTGAATGCACCCGAGTAGAAGCCGCGACCCGCATAGAACTGCACTGGCGTGGCGAGCGCGAGCTCTAGCCACGGGTTGGAGAGCCAGTGCGGCAGGAAGGGCGCGATAGTCATTGACGCGAGGGCGACGATGAGCGGAGCCGTCAGGACGGCCGCGACGATCAGGTGTCGGCGCGTCTCGGCCAGGTGGCGCTCGGCATAGGTTGCCTCGCCTCTCGACTTCGCTCGTGAGTCTGCGGTCGCATCTGAGGTCGTTGCGAGGCCCGCAGTGGGGCTGGCGGCAAGGCCGGCCACGGAGCTTTCGGCGATGGTTCCGCCATGCTCGGCCTGGTCGAGCCGCGCATCGTAGCCGGCGGCTTCAACCGCCTGGCCCAGACCGGCTGGCGTGATGCGGGCCGAGTCGTATCGCACGCTTGCGGACTCGGTTGCGAGATTGACCGTGGCCTCGACCACGCCGTCGGCCTTGCGCAGGTAACGCTCGATGCGGTTCACGCACGAGGCGCAGGTCATGCCCTCGACCGGGAATCTGATGGTGGCTAGTGAGTCAGTTGCGGTCATGGGGCTTGCGCTTTCGATTGCAGCGTTTGTTGTGGCACTAAGAGTGCGACCGGGCGATGAGAGTTACCTGAGAGGCACCTGAGCGTTCAGACAGAGAGAAGCCGTGGAAATCAGCTTTCGATCGTCACCCGCACAGGCATCGGGGAGACTACCTCCTGTACCGCGACGCCTTCTCGGTTCGTCTCGGCAAGCACCACTTCCGCAGCAGTCGTAAGCTCGGGACCCGACGTTGCCGGTCAGCAGCCGGCGTGTCGCGAATGTCGAGCTGAGATGTCTGACGCGCCCCGCATACTCATAGTTGACGACGATCCGCATTTGAGGTTGGTCCTTCGACGCGGCCTCGCGTTCGAGGGGTATCGGACCGTCGAGGCCACCAGCGGCGAGGAGGCGCTGGAGCTGCTGCTACAGGGACGCTTCAGCCTCGTGGTGCTCGATCGCGTGTTGCCTGGCATGGACGGGGTGGAGGTATGCCGCCGTCTCCGCGAGGCGGGCGACGAACTGCCAGTGATCATGCTGACCGCCCGCGACCGGGTTCTGGACCGTGTGGAGGGCCTGGAAGGCGGAGCTGACGACTACCTGGTGAAGCCATTCGAGTTCGTCGAGTTGCTGGCCCGGGTGCGCGCGCTTCTGCGTCGACACCATCCGTCCGACACTGAACTCCTTCGTTTCGCGGATCTCGAGCTGGACATTGGTTCTCGTCAGGTCCGCCGCGCTGGCCGGCCGATCTCGCTCACCTCGACCGAGTTCAGCCTGCTCTTGCTGCTCATGAGCAACCCATATCGCGTGCTGCCCCGGCCCGTCATTCTCGAGAAGGTGTGGTCCTACGACTTTGGCGGCGACTCCAACGTGCTCGAGGTGTACGTGCGCTACCTCCGTCGCAAGCTGGAGAGCGAGGGGAGCACGCGCCTAATCCAGACCGTCCGGGGCGTCGGCTACGTCCTCCGCGAGTATCCGTGATGAAGCTGCCGCGCTCCCTCCGAGTTCGCCTCGCGGCTCTGTACACGGGCCTGGTTGTGCTCGCGGTTGCAGGCTTTGGCATTGGCGTCTACGTGCTCCTCGACGCCGAACTCCGGGTCACCTTCGACCGAGACCTCGTTGGGAACCTGCACCACGCCGCCGATGCGCTCCAGGGGGACATCGGTCCCGACGGCCAATTGAGGGCCGACACTCGGTTCCTTGACCAGCTTGCGCACACCGGCGGAATAGTCGAAGTTCTCACGCCGGTCGGCTCAGTCATTGCGACCTCGGATGGGGTCAGCCCACTTCCTCTCTCAGCCGCCGACATCGCGGCCGGCAGGGAGCACGACCATCAGGTCCGAGACATCACAGTCGGCGATTCGTCCCTGCGGCTGGTCGTCGAGCCCATCATCGCGGCTGACGGGTCGCTCATCGGACTTGCCACCTGGGCCAAGCCGACTGACGAGATCCAGACGCTGATGCGCACGGTTGCGCTGTCCCTGCTCGTCGCCGGGACCACCATCTGTTGGTTGGCCTTTGGCGGAGGATGGCTCCTGGCGCGTCGCGCGCTCGCCCCGGTCGCCGAGCTGACGGCGACGGCGCGTTTGGTCGCCGCCTCCGGGGACGTGGGCGCCAGGGTGCCGACGGTATCGACGGACGACGAATTGGGTCAGCTCGGACTTGCCTTCAATGAGATGCTGACGTCGATCGAGGCAAACGAAGCGGGGCTTCAACATTTCCTGGCCGACGCATCGCACGAACTGCGCACGCCCATCACTACAATCCGCGCCAATCTTGAGCTTGCCGGCCGCCCGGATGTCGGGTCAGAGGACAAGGCGCTCCTCTGCGCGGAGGCCAAGCTCGAGGCCGATCGAATGGCCCGTCTGGTCGCCGACTTGCTGTCGTTGACCCGAGCGGAACTCGAACCGGGCCGATCGTTCGAGCCAGTGAGGCTCGACCACATCCTCGTCGAGTCGATCGCCGAAGTCGGCCGTCAAGAGGGCCCGGCTGTGGCGGTCGAGCGACTCGATCCCGTATTCATGCTCGGCGATCGCGACCGCCTCAAAGAGTTGTGCCACATTCTCCTCGATAACGCCCGGAGATACACGCCTGACGGCAGCGTGGCCGTGTCCTTGTTCGCCGGCCCCGAAGTGCGACTTGTTGTCGCCGACACCGGCATAGGGATCCCAGCAGCCGATCGGGACCGCGTTTTCGGCCGCTTCTATCGGAGCGAAGGGGCGCGCCGAATTCAGCCGCAAGGATCGGGTCTGGGCCTCGCAATCGCCCATCGCATCGTGACGGCTCACCGAGGGACGATCTCGATCGGCGAGACAACTGGGCGCGGAACCACCATGACGGTGACACTGCGCAGCGCAGATCGCCCCGAACCGTAGCCCCTTCACCACGTTCTCACGGCAGATTCTCAGCGATCTCTAAGGCTTCCAGGATGTCATTGGTAACGCGTCCATGGGCCGGCCGATGCCCGGTTGGCCTGATCTTGACTCGTTCCGCAGTGGCCTGGAGGCTGCCTGATGGCAAATGGAATCGTGGCCAATCCCCGGCCTCGCCTGCCGCTCGTCCGCGGAATCTGGGCTGCCATAGACGAACGCCTTGGGCTGTCCGGCCTCGCGTACCCTGTGCCTGCCCATGCCAACGGCGTTGGCTACATCCTCGGCGGCATCACGTTCTTCGGCTTCCTGATCCTGGCCGCCACCGGTATGTGGCTCGCCCAGTTCTATCACCCCACGGCCGAGACCGCTCGGCAGAGCGTCATATACATCATGAACGTGGCACCCGCCGGCGACATCGTCCGGGGCGTCCACTTCTGGACCTCCAACATCGTGATGGCAACGATCCTGCTCCACCTTGGCCGGATCTTTGCCACGGGAGCGTACAAGCGCCCGCGAGAAGCCAACTGGCTAATCGGGCTGGGGCTGCTCGCGGTCACGATGGGTCTCATCTTTACCGGCACCGTTCTCAAATGGGACCAGGAGGGCTACGAAGCACTCGGCCACAACATCGACACGGCCAAGATACTCGGCTCGTTCGGGTTCTGGTTCTCACCTGACTTCGCAACGAGTGTTCCAATCCTGGGCCGGCTCTATGTAGCGCACATCTTTATCCTGCCGGCGCTCGGCACGACGCTCCTTCTCTGCCACTTCCTCCTGGTGAAGCGTCACGGGATCTCATCGCTGCCGGCCGAGTCGGATGCGGCAGTCGATGGCGGGCCGGCTCCCGTTCGGTCCGGCTCCACCTTCGCCCACCACCTCGTTCGAATGGCCGGCTTCGGGCTCATCATCCTCGCAGCGGCCACCGTCCTCGCTGTGTTATCGCCGGCGCCGCTCGGCGGCAGCCCGATCCCAGGGACCGAAACGACGAAGCCGCCGTGGATGTTCCTGCCGTTCTATCCGCTGGAGGATTGGTTCGGTCTGTCTGCGCTCATTTGGGGCCCAATCCTGGCCTTCGCAGCGCTGGCACTCGTTCCGTTCGTCGATCGCAGCCCGTGGCGCTCTCCCCAGCGGCGCAAGTTGTGGATCATCGTCGGCGTTGTGCTCGCCATAGTTGCGGCGGTATTCGTAGTCATATCCATGGTCCAGGCACCCGCATCGCACCTCGGGAAGGGGATGTGATGGGCCGCGTCATGTTTCAGCTGTTGCTACTGACGAGTGGGTTTAGCCTGCTTGAGCAGTCCCTCCCGCCGGCCCTCGTCGCGGGCGGGTGGAGCTGGCTTGCGGTCGTGAGCGGACTTGCTCTGGTTCTAGCCGGCTCCGCGGGCTTCATGGTCCCGCTATTTGACCCAAGCACGAAAGGAGCCTCCCGTGATCCACATTGATCGACGTTTCGTCGCCTTTGCGTTGGCCGCAGGCTTGGCGCTGGTTGCGGTCTCGCCAACATGGGCCCATTCGGGCGGCAGCGAGCCGACTCTGCAACTCGACCCCAACCCCATCACTGCCGGCGGCACTATCACCCTGGTGGGGACGAACCTCGAACCCAACGGCGACCGGCAGGTGTCGATGGCGGGTCACCATCTCATACTGGACTTCGGCACCTTCAAGACGGACGCAAATGGGATGCTCACCGTCTACCTGAAGATCCCAGCCTATTTGCCCGCGGGAACTTACGAGATCCGCGCTGCCGCGGACGAGGTGCTGACTATCGAAGGCGACGTTCAGGCTGGCGTAGGGATGGGGACCACGACGGATAGTTCGGCACAGCCGGAAGTTGTCTCCCGTCAGCGAGGGGCGATACAAACCTCACTCATAGCGAGCCTGGTTCTTCTGTCTCTCGCGCTTGGATCCTTCCTGATGTGGCGAACAAGACCGCATAAGGCAAGTGGCGAAGGGCAAGCCGCGTGAGGCCGACCTCCGAACGACGCTAGCGCCGAGGCTCAAGGCCGACGCCCGAACGACACCGTTTCCCAGGCAGCTCTCACATTGCTCTCAGGTTGGGGTGGCACGATGCGGCCTCATCCAATAAGCCGGTGCCCCGCGCACCGATTGGAAACACATAGGTGCCCACATGACTACCCGCGCCGCCAGACGCGCACAGGCGCGCGATTTACCACCGGACGAAGCTCAGCCAGCCAAAGAGCGGCAGGTCGCCAGGCCAGTCGCAAAGCCTAAGGCGAGCAAGCTCCGGGTTGTCGCGTTTCTGGTGATCGCGGCGGTGGTCATCGGCGGAGGCGCGTACCTTGCGGGCAACGTGTTCATGGGCCAGCGCGACAAGACGAACGTCTCGGGTGCGATCACCATGGGTATCAGCATGGACGGCTTCAACCCGAACGTCCTGAAGGCCAAAGCCGGCCAGACGCTGACTCTCGACTGGTGGAACGATGACGCGCCGATGCACCTCACCGGTGGCGTCCACACCATGATCTCCGACAAGCTCAGCGTCCGCTTTGAACTGCCGGCCCAGAGCCGCAAGACTATCCAGCTGGTCGCGCCGATGGCGCCCGGCGACTACGACTTCTGGTGCGACAGCTGCTGCGGCGGCAAGGACAACCCCAAGATGCACGCCACGCTCCACGTCGAGGTCTAGGCGATGGCGGGTCAGACGGATGCGAAGCCGTGGGTGTCGCTGGCCGACAACACTGGCCTACCGAAAGCGGCTATGTTGCTCTTCGGCGGGTTGGCCGCGATCGCTATATCGGCGTCCCTGGTGGTCCTCCTGGGGCCAGGTTTCTCCTCGCCGCGGTTCGGGGCGCTTACGGCACCCCTCGTCATCGGCTCGGGGTTCGCCGACGGCTTCAATCCATGCGCGTATGCCCTGCTGGTCCTCTTCGCAACGTACACACTCACGCTCGTCAATGCCGTTACCGCCGATGGGCGCCCGACGCCGTTCGCGCGCCGGACTCTCCTCGGAGCAGGCTCGCTCTATGTCGGCGCCGTATTCGTCACCTACTTCCTGCTCGGGCTCGGGTTGTACACGCTGTTTGAGGGATTCGGGCGCGACCACATCGTCGCCCGCATCGCGGCGGTGTTCGCGCTCGTCATGGCCGTCTGGATGCTAAAGGACGTGTTCCTGCCCGGCTGGGGCCCAACGATGGCAGCCCCGTCTGGGACGCACGGCTGGATGAATAAGGCGATGCAGCGTGGCGGTCTCGTGGGAATGCTTATGGCCGGCATTCTGGTGGGCATCTGCACGGTCCCGTGCTCCGGGGCGATGTACTTTTCGGTCACGGCCGTGCTCCACGCCTCGGGCGGCGGGATCGTCGGTTTGGCGCTCCTGGCGCTCTACAACATTGCCTTCATTCTCCCGCTGCTGCTGTTCCTGCTCTTCGTGTCGAACCGCCGCGTGCTGGGCACGATCGGGCGCTGGAACAAGAAGAACGGTTCGGTCGTAAAGGCCACGCTGGCGCTCGGTGTGATGGTGATGAGCTTTGGGCTGCTGCTGTCCCTCGGCGGGTCGATGTGATGACCGAGCACGTGCGATTTCCAATTGAAGGTATGACCTGCACGTCGTGCGTCTCCCACATCACGAAGGCCATCCGAAAGATCGAGGGTATCGAGACCGTGAAGGTCGACCTCGGATCCGACTCCGCGACCGTCCGCTTCGACCCCGCCGAGACGTCTCTCGCGGCGATCGCCGAAGCGATTCGCAAGGCCGGCTATGAGCCCCGCGTGGAACAGGCCGAACCATTCGTTGACGTGGCACGCCGCGGCTTTCTAACGCGGCTCGGGTTTCACTGAGACACGGCATCTCGGGTGCAGCCGGGGACC
>JAYVMQ010000048.1:0-4619 GCA_043758855.1 Chloroflexota bacterium | reverse complement strand
CAAGAGGGAAGCCCGTGCCGCCCAGCATCGTGTCGCCGATTTGCCGAATCATGTCGGCGATAGGCGCAGGAGAAGCGGCTGCCGCAGCGTATCCGTCGGATGCGGTTGAGACGGTCGCGGAGTTCACGAAGAAGTTCGCAGCGACATACTCGATGATGTACGCGACTCCGCCCTGGATGGCCAGGGAGAGCAGGATTGCGCGGCGCACGTCGCGCTTGGGGTTGATCGCCTCACCACCGAGTGCGGTCACGGACTCAAAGCCGACGAGAAGCAGGATGGCGATGGTGCCCTGAAAGATAAC
Organism: Chloroflexota bacterium; assembly: GCA_043758855.1. Classification (GTDB taxonomy): domain Bacteria; phylum Chloroflexota; class Limnocylindria; order Limnocylindrales; family CSP1-4; genus Fen-1039. The sequence continues at coordinate 4,318 of JAYVMQ010000048.1, read as the reverse complement.
GTTCGTAATGTTGTGGGGCAGAACGACCGATCCCAGGCTCGAGTGAGCGTAGGCAAGATCCGGGTGGGTCATCCGGAAGGCGATAGCCAGAATGGCGAAGGCAACCAGCGCGGTCAGCTGGATAGCGTTGATCACGACGGCAGTCATCGTCGATCCGGAAATACCGCGATAGGCGATCAGGCCAACGACTGCAGAGAAAACAAACGCGGAGCCGATCTCAAGTGGCTGGTTAAGGATGATGCCGAACTGGCCAAGGATGAACACGAGCAGAGTCGCGGTGAACGCAACCATTATGCCCGGGTAGATCCAGTAATAGAGATGTGAGATCCAGCCGACGATGAACTTAGCCAGCCTGGCGAACTTGTAGTGGATCTGCTCTTCGCGCCCTAAAAACGCGGCTTCGGCGAAGTAGTAAGACGATCCCGCCCCTGCCTCTGGGTAGAGATTGGCGAGTTCCGAATACGACAGCGCCGTCAAGAAGGCTAGAACGAGAACGAACAACAGACCGGGGACCATGTCAAACGCGGTAGTCGCTCCGCCATTCTGTTGGACGACCTGAGCCTGAAATGTCGTCCACAGAAACGCCCCAGGCGCAATGAGTGCCATGGCGTTGATCGTGAGTCCGGTCATCGTCAGGGTGCGCTTCATTTCGGTCGCGGGCGCGGCGGCCATCGTGATCCTCCTGTATCAGCACAGACACTTCCTGTACCCGATCGTCGATCGACCGGTGGCTGCCGTGCCGTGAGCGAAGGATCGGCCATGCGGGGCCGGAATTCAGTATTGCGACGGCGACACTTTGGCGGCGCCGCGGTTGTGCTTCGTGCCTTGATTGGTTGCCGTCAGGTTGCGCGACGGATACCGGACGGGAACGAACCCGCCGGGACGGCAGCCAGCGGCGGGACGGCAGCCAGCGTCGGGACGGCAGCCAGCGTCGGGACGGCAGCCAGCGTCGGGACGGCAGCCAGGCGCGGGCGGCGCTAGTAGACGAAAGTGACGAAGGCGATGGCCGACGTAGCACCCGAGAATGCGACCACTGCGCCACTATCATTCACTGCCACTGCACCACCGGAGATCTGGAGCGCTGCCAGTTCGGTTGGGAGCGAGGTCAACGAGAAGCCTGGGTTCGCGTTGTTGGCCGTGGCAAGCCAGGGGCGTCCGGCCGCATCGGCTCCGAGCACCAGGGCGTCGTCGCCAAGGGTGGCGATCGAGAAGACGCTGCCCGATTCGACACGGCTCGGAGTGGCGGTTAGCGGGTACCACCACAGCCCGTCCTTGGCCCCGATGAACACCCCGCTTGAGGTCGCGCCCGCTGTCGCTGGACGATCGGCAGGACCTGGACCGGTCTCCTGCCAGGATGCTCCGTCGTCCAGGGACTCGAACAGTCTGCCGGAGGTCCAGCCCACGAGTCGTCCGGTCGAGTCAAAGGCGAGGGGCGCGACGCCCGATTGGCGGGCTGTCCACTTCGTTCCTGAGTCCGGGCTGGTAGAAAGTGTCCCGGCCGTGTATGCCAGAAGGGTGTGGGCATGGGCAGGATCGAAGGCGAGCCAGGTTGGGCTGGACGCTGGACTGCGTGGCAGCGGCCCAGCACTCCATGTCACGCCACCGTCGGAGCTGACATTTTGCCCGAGCTGGCAGTACGAGCCCGGCCCGGTGATATATGCGCTCAGGGACGATGGGTCGCCCGCGAGTGTTTCGACGTGCCCGGCGCGTTGGCCAACCCAGGATGCGCTGCCGTCCCAGTTGATCGTGCCCACCACGTCGGCCAGGCACTGCCTGTCAGACGCATGCCACAGCGCCGACGCCGGGAACGCGGCGATGAATGTTCGCTGCGTGGCCGCCACCTGGATGCCAGGGCCCTCAACGTTCCGCTGCACTACGGTCACGTCGGAGATCGTCAGCGGCAGGGCGGGGTCGCCGTTCGGATCTGCGCCGGCAACAGCGCTTGCCCGTACGTCCACGACGCTGGCCAGGGCAATGGCCAGGGTAAGGACCGCCAGCCCCAGAAAGACGTTGAAGCCGAAGGCCCAGCCCGATCTACGGTGCCGGCGGACGCGACTGGCCAGCGCCGCGGCCTCGGCGGCCCCAGTCTGGTCCAGATCCTGCTGTAGCCGCATCCGCAACTGCAGCGGGGCGGGCGTGCCCGGGTCTCGGGCTTCGTACAGCGCCCGAAGCGGCAGCTCCAAGTCGCCGGCTAGGGCAGTCGTGGCATCGTCCCCGCCCATTCGGGCAGCCAGGGCGCGAAACGCGTCGTGGCCGTAGTGGCCGTCGTCGCCTGAGTGGCCTGAGTCGTCGCCTGAGTGGCCGTCTGCACGCGGTGATTCCCAGGGCCCGAACGAGCGTACCAATTCGAGCTGCAACTCGGGGCTCAGTCCGGCGATCGCGGCCTCAAGCGGATCGGTATCGCCGGCCTCTGTCGTGGGTCTAGCCCCGCGAATTGCCGCTGCCGTGGCCGCATCCAGTCGACGGCGAAGCGCCTCGTCCAGGTCGGGCTCAGACCCGGCATTAGTCGAAATCCAGACGGGCGTGATCGCAGCGTGGACAACTGCCTGGGCCACGATCGGGTCGTCGAGGGCAATGACGGCAAGTCTGTAGGCATCCGACAGGTTGCGGGCGAGGTAGCCGTGGAAGTCGGAGTCGGTTTTCGTCTGAGCCGTCCGGTCGGGCATATCGAGCTTCTCACTGACTTGCGCGAGTGATAAACGCTAAGTGCTCGACTGCATTATCTACCCTTTTGGGCTGGCTGCCACAACTTTCGGGCTGGCTACACCCTTGCTATGCGGCCAGATCCCGCCGCTCGAACAGCACGAGTGCCAGGGCCACAAACGCGACCGTGATCGCCGCCAGCACACTTGCGTCCGGGATGCTGATGCCATTCCGGAGTGGATCGCCGCCCATGTAGTACCGGAAGAGCGACAGTGGTCGGACGACGCCAAGACTATCGACGATCGATGCCAGCGCGTCCACGAGATACATCACCACCATCAATCCGACAGCGAACCCAATAGCCGCGCCTCGATTACCCGTCCCCGCCGAAACTGCCAGGGCTATTGCCCCGAACGCCAGCCCGAGCAGGACCAGCATTGCCAGGGCTGCCGCGAGCTTGTCCCAGGGCAGATCGCTGGCGCTGGCCGCGGCTCCGGCAGCGGCGAAGATCCAGACCGCGACGGCGGCAACCATGCTGCCGAGGACCACAGCCACAGACTTCTCCAGGACAAGGCGTCGGCGGGAGATCGGGTAGGAGAGGAGAACGTCGATGGTGCCACGCGACTCTTCACCGGCCGTGAAGCCGCTGGCCATACCTGCGGCGTAGGTGACCATGAGAGCCGGCAGGATCATCGAAAACAACTCTATGTGAAGGAAGCCGATGAGGGTGCTGGCGTCGCCCAGGCTGGCGCCCAGCAACTTGGCTGCCGGCCCCATCTTCTCGAGGATGGCATTGAGGTCCACGATCTTGGCGTAGGTGGGGAAGAGAAGGGCGAAGTAGCCGGTCATCCCGCCCATGCCCAGGGCAACCCAGAATGTCGGCCAGCGCAGATCGCGGACCGTTTTGGTGAAAACGTTACGCAGCAACATGGCCCGCCTCCTTGCCGGCATCGTCGGCGCCAGTCTTGGCCGCACCCGGGATGGCGTCGCCCGACCCGTAGTAGGCCATAAATATCTCCTCGAGGCTTGTCTCGACGGTCCGGAGGTTCCGGACCTCGAAGCGGGCCGCGGTCTTGATCAATCCATCGAGACTTCCTTGGACAGTGCAATGGAGGACACGGTCATCCATGCGGATGTCGATGATCCCCGGAAGTCCGCCGAATGTCTCGACCGGGATGTCGCTCCCGAACTCGATTTCAAGCCGTCGGAGAGCTCGCTCCTTGAGAGACGAGATTGCCTCAACGGCAAGCAGCCGGCCCTCGCGAATGATTCCGACCCTGTCGCACAGATGCTCAACTTCCGGCAGCTGGTGCGACGAGATGAACACGGTTCTACCGTCGTCGCGCGCCTCTTCGCAGAGGTGCTCGAATTCGAGTTGGACGAAAGGATCCAGGCCTGCAGTCGGCTCGTCGAGGATGAGCAACTCGGGCTTGCTCATGAAGGCAGCGACCAGCCCCACCTTCTGCTTGTTGCCGCGGGACAGGCTCTTGGTTCTCTTGCTGGGATCAAGTTCGAGCCGTTCGATCAAGGTGTCGCGGTAGGCGGTGTCGACCCCGCCCTTGAGATTGGCCAGGTAGGTCAGGAGTTGGCTGCCGGTCAGCTCGGGATACAGCGATAGCTCGCCGGGCACGTAGCTGACTCGCCGATCAATTTCGAGGCGGTCCCGATGCGCGTC
>JAYVMQ010000047.1:0-16216 GCA_043758855.1 Chloroflexota bacterium | reverse complement strand
GCTTCCTTCTGCTTAGCGCCGCCCCGGGCGAAGTTGAGCAGGAACACAGACGGCCGGCACTCCAGGACACGCTACCGTCCTGCCACTCCCCGGTCCGGTGGTGCCCGCCCCGCCGCCATGGCCCCCCACGGTCGCCCACGCCACCCCCTATCCGCCCTGCATAACCAGGTGCATACGTACCTTATGCACGTTGCATAATCCCCGCCGCCCTTGCGCATAGCATCGAATTGATGCATACTCCGCAGGCAATGTTCGTCCAAATCCTCGCCAAGCCCAAATCGAAGCGCTGGCGGCCCTGCCGGAAGGCTCGGCCCTAGGGCCCGGCGGCGTTCGGAACGAACCGCGGGAGTCCAGGGGCAAGAGGCTCCCGAGGGCCGCGACACCGACGGTGGTGGCGCGGCCTTTCTTTTTCACTCGACTTTGACTCAACGTCCACGGAGGTAGTCGGAATGCTCAGCATCGTCGCCGGCGACGGGGGAATGGGTCGCGCGGTCGCTGCTGCTCTCGCCGGTCGGGGCATGCCGCCCCGGACGATCCTCGGCCTGCCCGACTCTCGCTCCGGCCATGCACCTGAGCGCTTCAGTGGCGCGGACGTTCTCTTCGATTTCACCGTGGGCGATGCGGTTCTACAGAACGTCCGAGCCGGCCTGGACGGCGGCGTCCGCAACTTCGTAATCGGGACCACGAATTGGGCGGCGGACCGCCCCGCGGTCGAGAGCCTCCTCCACGAACACGCCGCGGCGGCTGTCGCCTCTGCCAGCTTCAGTCTGGGCGTGGTGCTGTTTGCCCGCCTCGTCGAGCACGCCGCGCGACTATTCGGCCCATTCGCCGAATACGACCCCTATCTCCTTGAGTGGCATCGCCGAACCAAGCCCGATCGCCCGTCCGGGACCGCCATCGAATTGTCGCGGCGCCTCATCGCCGCCCATCCCCGCAAGACGCGCGTCGCCCAGCCGCTGGCCCATGGCGCACCCGCGCCCGAGGAATTGGACGTGGCAGTCATCCGGGCCGGCGCCGCTCCGGGCATGCACCTCGTTGGCTTCGATGCCCCGGGCGAGAGTCTGGAGATGCGCCTCACCGCTCGCGACCGATCGGCCTACGCCTCAGGCGCCATCACGGCAGCCGAATGGCTTCTGGCCGAACCCCGCAGCCCCGGCTTCCACGAGTTCGACGGCGTGGTCGACTCGATCATCGCCAAACAATCGATCGGGTTCTGATCAGAAGCCTCCCCCCACAGACACCCACCGCCGGCTGCGCCAGCCGGCGCCGACACCAAGGAGCAATCGAAATGCCGCCAGCACGCCAGTTCCGAGGAGCCTTCACGGCCTTGATCACGCCCTTCACCGCCACGGGCGACATCGACAAGGATGCCTTCCGCAGCCTCGTCCGGCGTCAGATCGATTCCGGCATCCACGGACTCGTTGCCTGCGGCACCACGGGCGAAACACCGACGTTGAGCCACGAAGAGGACGAGTGGGTGATCGCCACGACCCTCGAGGTCGCCTCCGAGCGGCCGAGCCGGGCTCGTGTCCGCGTTATCGCCGGAACCGGCTCGAACAGCACCGCGACCGCGATCAACTCAACCCGACGCGCGGCAGATCTAGGCGTGGACGCGGCGCTAGTCGTCGCGCCGTACTACAACAAGCCAGACCAACGAATGATCGAGTCTCACTTCCGCGCTGTCGCAGACGAGGGCGGCCTGCCGATCATCGTCTACAACGTCCCGGGCCGCACCGGCGTGAACGTCGAGGCGGCGACGCTGCTTCGACTGGCCGAACATCCCCGGATCGTGGCGGTGAAGGAAGCCTCGGCGAACATGGACCAGATCGCGACGATACTGCGCGATCGCCCGGCCGGCTTCTCCGTGTTCGCGGGCGACGACACGTGGACCATGCCGATGCTCGCGCTCGGCGGCGACGGTGTGATTTGCACCTGCTCGAATGAGATCCCCGGCGAAATGGCCGAAATATGCGACGCGGCATTCGCGGGCGATTGGGAGCAGGCTCGCCTGATCCACGAGCGCTGGCTACCGCTGATGAAAGCGAACTTCGCTGGCGGCCCGAATCCGGTCCCGGTGAAGGCCGCAATGTCGATGCTGGGGCTGTGCTCCGACGTCCTGCGCATGCCGCTGATGCCGCTCGATGAGCCGCACCGCGGCCGACTGCGGCTGGTCCTCGAATCGGTTGGCCTGCTCGAGTCGACCGACGGCGTCACCGGTACCGGGCATCCGACTCCCGCCCGGACCGCCGTGGCGGCCCGCGCGTGAGTCCGGTGGAGGAAGTGGCCGATATCCTGGCGGACCTCGACGCCGGGCGTAGACGCGCGGCCCACCCTGACGCGGATGCCCCCGGCGGCTGGGGCGTGGATTCGGCCGTCCAGGCCGCCATCCTCTTGCTCTTCGCCGATCGTGCGACCAGAACGTGGGACCTCAACGGCGTGATGCAATTCCGCGATCGCGTCGGCCTGCCTGTGAAGGACCTCCTCGACTCGCCGGAGGCTCAGGCTGCACTCGCGGCCGGCAAGCCGTGGCGCGTCGTCCCGGGCGGCTCCTCGGTTCGCGGCGGCGTGTTCCTCGCGCCTGGCGTGACCATCATGCCGCCCTCGTTCGTCAACATCGGGGCCTGGATCGGCGAAGGCACGATGGTCGACTCCCACGTACTCGTCGGCTCAGGCGCTCAGATCGGTGCGCGCGTCCATCTCTCCGCTGGAGTTCAGATCGGCGGCGTCCTCGAGCCGCCCGGCCGGCGCCCCGTCATCGTGGAGGATGAGGTCTTCGTCGGCGCGCAGGCGGCGCTGCTGGAGGGGGTCCTCGTGCAGAAGCGGGCGGTCATCGCCGCGGGCGTCGTTCTGACCGGCACGAGCCGTCTCTACGACCTGGCCCGGGAACGTGTCATCGTCGGAACGCTCGACGAGCCGCTCGTGGTTCCGGCCGGGGCGGTCGTCGCGCCCGGCGTCCGCGGGGTGAGCGGCGAGTTCGCGGCCGCGCACGGTCTGGCCCTCTCCGCGGCCATCATCGTCAAGTACCGCGACGAGCGCACTGATGCCCGCGTGGCCCTGGAAGAGGCCCTGCGGTGACGGCCTCAGGCAGTGCCCCGTCACGACCCGGCCCGGCCGGCATCGACGGCATGCTCCAGGGCGGCCAGCTGGCCGGCACTTCGGCCGCGTCTCTAGCCGAGGAATTCGGCACGCCGTTCTTCGTGTATGACCTTGACCTGATCGAGCGGCGCGTGGCCGCTCTACGCACGGCCCTGCCACATGGTTTCCGCGTCGCATTCGCCGTCAAGGCCAACCCGGCGCTGGCGGTCGTCGCTCACCTTCGCCGCTGTGGTATCGGCGCGGACGTGGCCTCGGGCGGCGAGCTGGAGACCGTGCTGCGCGCCGGGGTCCAGCCGGCGGCAATCGCCATGACCGGCCCGGGCAAGCGCGACGCCGAACTCTCGGCTGCTGTCTCTGCCGGTGTGGGCGTCATCACCGTGGAGTCGCCCGGCGAGTTGAAGCGCCTCGAGGTCGTCGCCACAGCGGCCGGGGTTCGCCAGCGAATCCTGCTCCGACTTGCCGTGTCAGAGGATGCCCGCCTGGAGACGATCCGACTCATCGGGGGCGTCGAGGGCAAGTTCGGTATGCCGCTCGCGACGCTGACCGAGACGGCGCGCGCGGCCGCCAACTCCCCCCACCTGGAACTGCTTGGGCTGCACGCCTTCGGCGCGTCCAATCTGCGGGACGCGGATCTTCTGGCCGATCACGTGGCGGAGCTCGTTGAGATCGCCAGGCGGGTTGCCGGCGACGCCGGCTTTCCCCTACGCCTGGTGGATTCGGGCGGCGGCCTGGGTATCCCATACGCCGAGGGCGAGCCGCCCCTTGACCTCGGCCGTCTCGGCCGGCGCCTCGCGGAGATGCGCTCTCGCTGGGACCTCGACGCGGGGCTTCGCGAGATGGAGGTGCTCCTCGAGCCGGGCCGCTTCCTGGTCGGGCCAGCAGGCGCATACGTGGCCCGGGTCGTGGACGTGAAGGGCCCCGACTCGGCGCCAGTGGCGATACTCGACGGCGGCATCAACCACGTCGTCCGGCCGGCTCTCGTCCGGAGCGAGCACCGCCTCGCCGTACTTGCGACAGACGCGGTCAGAGCCCTCGTGCCGACCACCGTGGCCGGGCCTCTCTGCACCGGCCTGGATGTCTTCGCGACCGGGGCGATGCTTCCTCGACCGCGGGTCGGCGATCTCGTGGCCCTGCTCGACCTGGGCGCCTACGGCTTCACCGAGTCGATGCCGTTCTTCCTATCGCATCCAACCGCTGCGGAAGTGGCCGTCAAGGGCGGGAACGCCAAACTGATCCGGCAGCGCATCACCCCCACAGAACTACTCGATCGTCAGATCGATCCGGACTGGTAACCCTGCTTTCACCGAGGAGGAGGCGGCGCCACTAGGGAGGTGCCGCCTCTCTCTTTCTTCGCCCAGCCGCCCGGCGAGCGGCCTAGTAGCTCGCCTCGTCAAGGCGGACCTTGCCCTTGAACTTCCAGTAGACGAAGCCCGTGTAGGCCAGCACGATCGGCATCCCGATCAGGGCGATGACGAGCATCACCGTGAGCGTCGTGTCCGACGAGTGGGCGTTGTCGATGGTCAGGCTGCGGACCTTGTTCACCGCCGGAAGCAGGTTCGGGTAGAGGGCGATGCCGGCCGTTATGGCGAAGGCGACCACGCTGAGGCTCGAGAGAAAGAACGCTCGCCCGTCCCGGCGACTGCGCATTGCAACCACCAGGTAGATCAGGATGTTGGCCGTCAGGAATGGCCCCACCCAGGCCAGCAGGCTGCCGAAATTATCGAAGACACGCCGGGCGTCGAGCCAGGCCATGGCACTCGCAGCGATCCAGGCCGCGACCACGAGTACGACCGCGGCGGTGGCCATCTTGCGGGCTCGCGCCTGAAGCGCACCCTCCGTCTTGATCGTCAGCCAGGCCGAACCTTGCAGCACGGCCAGACCCAGACTCAGAACGCCAACGGTGATCGCGAACGGGTTGAGCAGACCGACCAAGCCGCCGCGATAGGCGCCATCGGCATCTATCGGCAGGCCCCGCAGCACGTTGCCGAGAGCCACTCCAAAGAGGATTACGGCCAGCGCCGAACTAACCGAGAAAGTCACGTCCCAGCCGCGGCGCCACCACCCTGCCGTCTCCTTAGAACGGAACTCAATCGAGGTCGCGCGCAAGATCAGGGCCCCGAGCAGCAGCATCATGGCCAGGTAGAAGCCGGAGAAAACGGTCCCGTAAACGGTCGGGAACGCCGCAAAGAGCGCGCCACCGCCGGTGATCAGCCAGACCTCGTTGCCGTCCCAAACGGGACCGATGGCATTCAGAACCTGACGCCGCTCGGTGTCGTCTCGGGCTACGATCAGGTGGACCGCCCCGACCCCCAGGTCGAAGCCATCGAGGATCGCATAGCCAACCAGCAGAAAGCCGATGAGTAGGAACCAGACCGTCGAAAGCTGCATTTCAGTGCCCTCCGGGCGAGTCGGCGACAGCCGCGTCGGCGACGGCCGACTCGGCGACAACGGCACCCGTTTCGGCCAGGCCCGTCTCCGGCCCGCGTCGTATCTCCTTGGTCAGGCTGTAGATCCACAGGGCGAAGAGCAGCCCGTACAGCAGCAGGATCGCCACGAGTGAGACGGCTACATCGCCGGCCGTGACCGCGGGCGAGGTTCCCTGCGAGGTCTTGAGCAGCCCCTGGACGATCCACGGCTGGCGTCCAACTTCAGCCGTCATCCAGCCGAGTTCCACCGCCGCGATTGGCAGTGGGATCGCCAGGACTGCCAGCTTGAGCCACCAGCGGCGCTTCTCGAGCGTGCCGCGGAGCAGGAAGAAAGCGCCGATGAGCATCAGCAGCATCATCGCGGTGCCAAGGCCGACCATAAGGTGGAAGCTCATGAAGGTGACGGCCACCGGAGGCCAGAGCGATTTGTCCGGCTCCTGGTCAAGCCCCTTGATCTGGCCGTTCAAGTCGAAGTCCGACATCGCACTGAGGCCGTTGGGGACGCCGATTCCGCTCGCATTCGAAGTGCAGCTCTGGCTGGGCGGTAGGGCGATAATCGTCAGCGCGGCGCCCCGCTCGGTCTGGCAGATGCCCTCCATGGCCGCGAACTTAAGCGGCTGGTTGGCCTGCACACCGCGCGTCTGGATATCGCCGGTAGCGAACATCGCCCCTGAGCCGAGGAACGCGACCACGACGCTCAGGCGCAGCGCAAATCGGGTCACGTCCGAGTGTCGGCCGCGCAGGATATACCACGCGGAAATGCCCATCAGGAAGAATGCGCCGACAACCCAGCAGGCCGCTACCGTGTGAGCGAAGCGAGCCAGCGTCGACGGGTTGAGCATGGCTTTGAAGAAGTCGACCAACTGAGCCTTCGGCACGCCGTTCGCGTCGGTGACGATCTTGAACCCGTCGGGCGTTTGCATCCAAGAGTTGGCGGCAAGGATCCAGAAGGCCGAGAGGGTAGTCCCGAAGAAGACGAGCAGGCCGGCGATCCAGCGTACGGTCGAGCTGACGCGGTCACGTCCGAAAAGGACGATGCCGACGAAGGCCGACTCCAGGAAGAAGGCGAAGATCCCCTCGGCCGCCAGTGGGGCGCCGAAGATGTCGCCGACGTAGCCGGAGAAACGCGACCAGTTTGTGCCGAACTGGAACTCCATCACGATGCCGCTGACGACGCCGATGACAAAGGTGACGGCGAAGAGCTTGGTCAGAAAGACCGCCAGGCGGTCGTACACGTCCCGCTTGGTCCACCAGCGGAACGTCTCCACGATCGCGATGAATCCGGCCAGACCGATCGTGACGGCCGGGAATATGAAGTGGAAGCTGATTGTCAGCGCGAACTGGATACGTGACAGAGTCAGCACATCCACGGACGATCTCCTACGACAAGCTGTTAAACCACAGGACGGCCGAGCCCGACCGCAGTGCCTATACAGAGAGTATTAGATTGACAGTACGGGAACCAGGAGCATCCCGCAGCGGCTGTGGCACAGCCCGAGACGGACGACAGCCCCATCGGGCTGCGAGCGAGCCGAACGGACCCACCGCGAACCTGCTAAAACCGTGCGGTGAGTAGCATGCGGGACCGCCTCCAAGTGGCGTGGCCTTTTGGCCTCCGCCAGGCCAACACGCGGATTCCGCCGGTTTTCGTCCTGGGTGTGGTGATGATCATCGCGGTTCTCGGCGGTCTGCTACTCCGCTCGCAGCTGGCTGCGGGCGTTGTCGCGGCATCGCCGGTGGCCTCCCGGCCGGCAGCGTCCGGTGCCATCTCCTCGGCAGAAACCCAGTTGGATGGCACCTTTGCAGGATCGGCGGCCGGCCAAGTCGGAGCGTCCGCCAACCCTCAGGCCACGGTCGGCATGACCGGCTACGTCTGGCCTCTCGTCGACGCCAACATCACTCTGCCGTTCGGACCGACGGTCTGGGGCGAGTTCATAGTTGGTGGCCAGAAGTTCCACGACGGCGTCGACATGGCCACCAAGTGCGGAGATAACGTCCACGCCGCCCACGATGGCGTCGTCCGGGCGGCGAGCCGCGAGTACGACGCCTACTTGGGTTGGATTGGCGACATCGCTCCCTACTACGACCTGCTCGACCGCAAGCACTGGTGGCCCAGCCTGCCGATCGTTGTCGTGATCGATGACGGCGACGGCTACCGCAGCATCTACGCCCACGAATACAAGGTCATCGTCAAGCCCGGCGACTACGTGACGGCCGGCCAGGTCATCGGTTACGAAGGGGCTACCGGCAACGCCTCGGGCTGCCACGTCCACTTCGGCCTGTTCAAGGTGTCCGAAACCGCCACCTTCCAACTCGACCCCACGATCGTCCAGAAGGACCTCATGCCGGCGTACGAGACGGCTCGTATTGACCCGCTGCTGGTTCTCCCGTTCCGCTGCGAGGTGGAGGAGATGCGGGTGCTGCGACCGATCGAAGCGGCTCCCTGCCCGGTCCTCCCAACGCCGACGCCCTTAGTGAAGCCCACACCGACCGCGAAACCGACGGTCAGCGCGACTGTGCCGGCGACCTCCAATCCCAGTCCCAGTGTCGGCGCGAGTCCCAGTCCCAGTGTCGGCGCGAGTCCCACCGCGGCGGCCTCTACCTAGCCGGCGCCCGTCGTCTGCCCGCGACCCCTATTCAGCGCGGACGTACCGCCGGGCCACAAGCGAGTAGGCGGGCAATCGTCCAAGGGCCTGGCTAACAGGCAGCGCGGGCGCTCCATCGCGGCCGGCCACCGCTAACAGCGAATCAGTGGCCGTGGCTTCGGCCGGGCGGGCGTCCACCTCGGCCAGGTCCAGGGCGCAGCGGCCGGGCTCTTCCGGACCCAGTTCCAGGCGCGCCGCAGCCAGTTCCTCGGCCCGCTCACCTGCTTCGTAGTCGCGACGAAGCTCGGCCTCGACCCGCCACCGAGGCCGTCGAAGCAGAATCGCCGACCAGGCCCGACCCACCTCGACCGTAACCGTGCCGTCGCCTGGCTCGGGTCGTTCGGACAGCGCCTCGCCCCGGGCCCAGAGAGCCGCCTGATGGAGCAGCGCGTATTCGTCCAGGTCGGCGTAGTGGCCCAGGTCGTCGGCCGGCGATCGGTCGCCAAAGATGGCCAGGATGCTCGGCCGGAAGACCTCCGCCAGGTCCAGGTCGATCGCCCGGACAGAGCGGTGGTAGTAGATCTGCTGGTACATGAACAGGCGCGCGGTCAGGAACATCTCAAGCGCACCGAGACCCGGCTCGTAGATCGAGAGGCCGCGCGGCCCGATGAAGGAATACCGGCGAAGCCGCTCAACGTCCACCGGACCGGTGGAGACTCCGATCAGGTATGCGTCTCGGCGCACGTAGTCGAGGTTGTCGACTGTGAATACGCCCGACAAGAGCGGCTGAAACCAGCGCAGCCAGCGCGGCATCGCTGCATCGGCGATAGGCGGCTTCGAAATCAGGAAGGAGAGCCAGCGCGGGTCGATCGACTCGTCTGGCCGCAGGGCGTCGCGCTCGGGGACGATTCCTGGCGCCCGCCGGATGGCCCGAATGGGCTCGTCTAGCTCTTGCTCGATGATGAGTTGCGAGAGGTCCTCGTGGGTCAGGCTCTTGTGCATCCGCCGCGGGTCCGCCGGCGCGCCGAAGTGGCACAGCACGTGCTCATCGAAGAAATGGGCAAATGGCCCGTGTCCGACGTCGTGGAGAAGTCCGGCCAGCCGCAGCGTCTCAACGACCAGGCCCTCAGAGGGGGGCCGAGCCGCCGGCTCCACTTCCGCCAGCGCCGCGCAGAGACTCGGGTAGAGGTGGCGCGCCCACAGGCCGGCCTCGTGCATGACGCCCAGGCTGTGGGTAAAGCGGCTGTGCTCGGCCGTCGGAAATACCCAGCGCGCGCTCTGGAGCTGACTGATGCGCCGCATCCGCTGCAGCCAGGCGGAATCGAGCAGGTCGCCCTCAGCCGCCTCTTCGGCCACCAGTCCCAGCCTTAGGGCATGCTCCCGCGTCAGCCGCTTGGTCAGCTCAATGTAACCGTGGATCGGGTCGCTGATCAGGTTGACGGCCCACAGCTGGGGGTGTGTCGGGCCATCCGAGGGCGACGCCTTGCCGTCATTCGCTGCCGACCCTATGGTTTCATGCTGCATGGCGCCAGCCTAGACCAGTCGCGATCCGGGTGCGGTGCCGCTCGTCAAGCGCGCGCTCAGTATCGCGCCGCGGCGCTGCGGAACGTGGCCGCTACTTCCTCGCGCAGCTCCGGCGGCGCAAGCACCTCCACCTGGGCGCCCCACTGCAGGATCCAGCGCCGGATCTCGAGCGTGCCTGGGACGCGCGCCCGCCAAACAATCGAGCCGTCGGCCTCGCGCGTCACCTGCTCCGTCGGATGCCAGGTGGTCTCGGTCACCAGGCCGGCGATCTCGGCATCGAAACGCAGTTCGACTTCGACCTCCTCCTGATCCGCTATGACGCCCCAGGCTCGGTCCAGCCCCTCCTGGACGACGGCCGGATCGGGCGGCTCAAACGTATCCGGGGCAATAGAGAGTTCCAGGACGCGTTGCAGCTTGAACGTCCGGACGGCAGCACGCGACTCGTCGTAGCCCATCAAGTAGAGCGCCCGAGTCGTGGCCGAGGCCTCGATCAGGTACGGGTGGACTCGCGACCGGCGCGGCGGCCGTCCGGGGCTGTAAGTGGCCGTGTCGTAGGTGAGCTCCACAACCCGGCGCCCCGCCCAGGCCCGCGCCAGGAGACGCAAGTTGCGCGTTAGCCGCTCGTCTGGCGGGCGGCTGGCGAGGACGTCGATCGTCTGCTCCAGATGCCGGGCCACGACCGGCGGCAGGATCTCGGCCAACTTCTGGAAGGCCGCGCCCGTGTCCGGGTCGTAGCGGTCGGCGAACTGCGCCGTCAGGCGGGCGGAGAGGAAGAAGGCCACGGCCTCATCGAGAGTCAGGCGGAGCGGCGGTAGGAATGCCCCTTCGACAATCCCCCATCGACCGCCATCGTTCCAGAGCGGGATCCCGATCTCACCCTCGAGCGCCCGCAGGTCGCGATAAACGGTCCGACGCGACATGCCGACGAACCCGGCGACTGCGTCCACGGAGGCCCCTTCCGGATGGGCGGCCAGGAATCGCAGGACTCGATAGAAGCGCGCCAGTCGATCGTGCTTGGTCGTATCGTGCTGATCTGAGGGAGGCGTCATGGCGGCTCAATCACGTCCGAGGCGGCGAGATGGAAACCTGGGTGTCCCGATCGATCGCGGTCATTCGAACTTTGATCGTCGCCTGTATGCCGTGGGGCAGGATGTCTTGGGCGGTGCCGTTGATGCTGCCCGAAATCATGCCAACCTCCCCATCGCCAAAGACCCAGAAGTCAATTTCGCCGCGCCACGTTTCCAGAATCGCGCTCTTCGTCAGCCACCTCACCTGCGGAAAAGACGCCTGGAACGTCTTGCCGTCTACGGCCACGCGGCAATGCCGCGCCCGCGCCCCTGCGACGTACTCCAAACCGAGATACTCGGCGGTGGCCCGATTTGTCGGGGAAAGGGCCTGGGCCAACGCCGTAGCATCGACTAGTTGATCGTTCGCATCGCGCGGGGCGGCGGCCTGCCATGGAGTTCCGGGCGAAAGCATCCAGGCCGAGGTCCCGATTCGGACCATTCCGTACTGACCAAACAGATCGTTGCGCACGAGTTGGGCGGTCCATGAGACATCAGCACCCGACCGGTACCCGGTCAGGCTCACAGTGCCAACAGATCTCTGATCGACGTCGCCCCACAGGTCGACGGCGAGCTTGGCTGACGCGGCGGGCGATAGCGAGCGGGTGCAGTCTGGCGGAATCAGGTTGGCTGCGCTTGGCCCGAAATGCGAGTAGGCCGCGGGCCTATTCTGTAGAGTGGCATCGTCGGCCAGGCTGACTCCGGCATAGACCCCGCCGATCGCAGACGTAGCAACCACGGCAAATGCGATCGAAGCCGCCAGGCGCTTCCGGCGAAACCCAACTTCAGGGATGAAATGGCGGCTGATTCCGAGGCCCGCATAGACGCTCGTGGCCAGCAGGGCCAGAGCCCAGGGATACAGGAATTCGGCCGACGGCAGCAGAGCCTGAGTGCCACCTTCGAGCAGCTGGCCGACAACGCTCGCGATGGAGGGAATCAAAAGCAGCGCTGCCGCCAACCCGATCCAGAAGACACCCGCCGCGCGGCTGTTGTCCCTCACCAGTGGCGGCCACACGATCGCGGCAACGCTTACAAGCAGCGGCAGGGATGCGGCAACGCCCACCAGCACGTCGACTGGTCCTCCCGGTCGATATGCGATCAGGACGATTCCGCCGCCCGTGGCCCACAGAACCGTGAGGGCGACGGCGAGAAGCCGTAGCTCGAATTGGCGGACGCGCACGCTGGCAGTCTAGCGGTCCAGAGGCGGCTGGCGATAGCGTGCCGCTCGGCCGGATCTGAGCCCTGGCGATCCCTGTACGCGGGCGAAGCAAAACGCCCGAAGGAACCTACACGCTGCGTGTGCCTTGATGTCATCTCAGCTGCTAGCAGGCGCTCAGCACCTCCGGACGTGCTAATACGCTACGCCGACCCCGATCCAGGTTCAATCGGGTTCTCAACCTATTTGGATTCTCAGTACGGAACTTGTCCACCGGTTGTCCACAACGATCGGGGACATAAGGGCCCAAATCGATGTTGCGGGCCCCGCGGATACCGTGCCTGTGTGCCCGAGCCGCTCCTAGACGCCCATGCCGGTATCGAACCGAAGCCGCGGCTCGGCCGCCGAATTTGAGGACTGCATCCATTGCGCTGCGGCTAGGGGCGCGACGACCGCGTTGGCGAGCATCTGGAGAGTCCGCGGCGGAACACGGAATACTGTGTTGTCCATACCAGCGGAGGCCCAGACCCACTGGTACCGGCAGAGATCCTGATCCATCAAAATTCGAACTTCGCGACCGTGCCCGAAAGGCGGAATCCCTCCCACGGAGAAGCCCGTAAGGTCGTGCGCCTGGCGAACGGTAGCCTGTCTAATAGAAACCTCCCCGGCCACCGCCGCCAGCAGCGGGAGATCTACCTGATTCCGACCAGATACGAGGCAGATGATCGGAATGAGCCGGCCTTCCGGGCGCGGAGACACGAAGACGAGTGACTTCACGACCTGCCCGACCTCGGCGCCGACGGTCACTGCCGTCTCCTCCGCCGTGTAGGTCGAACTACGGAAAATACGAATATCTAGGGCCACCCCCTTACGAGCGGCGACCTCGATAACCCGCTGAATTGCTGGATGAGAGAGATCGGTCACGTCTCGAAATCTACCATTCGTTCGACTTAGGCTTGCCCAAGATATCGGCTTACGCAGGCGCCGCAACAGTGGTAGTCCGCGGCCCATCAGTTGATGGTCACCAACCGGCTCTGTTCACCTTGTCTGTACATCTATACGACGAATTGCCGTGCTTGGATGCATCGTCCTCTCAGAATCTCATTCAGGGACCCCTCGTCGCGCCGTGCGCACCATCCGCTGCGACTGGGCGGGGCCATCGTCGATCCGGTCGGGGTCCCTATTCGAGACCGAGGCGGCCGGAGCGGCCGAATCGGCAGGCTCGGTGGCCGACTGGGCGGATCGATTCCTGGACGCCACCGGTCCGATGCTCCGGAGTCGGCCGAAACGGTGTAGAGTCCGAGGACAACAGAAGACGGACAGGGGAGCGCCGGGGCGGCGCTGAGAGTGCGGAGCGTATCCGCAGACCCTTGGAACCTGATCCGGGCTATGCCGGCGCAGGGAGTCCAGATCGGTGCACCTCTGTCGCTTTCGATAGAGGTGTTTTTGTGAGCGAGTCCGGCGCTGCCTTGCGGGCCCTGATCGTTGCGGACGGCGACGTACCGAGCCGGTCCGTGCTCGACACCACATGGCCGGGTTGGAATATCAACGTCGGGCTGGTCGTGGCCGCGGATGGTGGCTGGGACAAGGCCACCTCGCTCGGGCTCCGGCCGGACCTGCTGGTCGGTGATGCCGACTCTCTCCCCGAGGAGCGGTTCGCCAGGCTGGCCGCCGACGGTGTCGCGATCGAGCGGTCACCGGCGGCCAAAGATGAGTCGGACACGGAACTGGCTCTTCTGGCCGCCATCCGGCGGGGGGCGACCCATGTGACCGTGATTGGCGCTCTGGGCGGGAAGCGCTTCGACCACGCTCTGGCGAACGTGGGCCTGCTCGGACTGCCCAACCCACAGGGCGGAGAGGTGGAGCTGCTCGACGGGACGACGCGCGTCCGTCTTCTGCGGGCGCCCGGCCCCGACGGCGGCCCCGTGCGCTTCCGCCTGGATGGCTCGGTCGGCGATCTGGTGTCGCTACTTCCAATCGGAGCATCGGCGCTTGGCGTAAGAACCGAAGGCCTTCTCTACCCGTTGCGCGACGAGCCACTCACACCGGGTCCGGCACGCGGCCTATCCAACGTCCGAACCTTGGCGAATGCGAGCGTCACGCTGCGCCACGGCTCTCTGCTGGTCATCGAAACCAGGATACACGTCACAGCCCGAGGAGATGGAACATGAGTGCCCTTACGCCAACCACGTCAGCGGTCGGCTCGTCGAATGAATTTGCCCGCTGGCGGACCATCGACATCATCGTGGTGGCAATCCTTGCCGTCGCCTTCGGCGTCGTCTTCTGGGCCTGGAACGCCTACGTCTGGGTCTGGCTCAAGCCGTTGGGCGAGCCGTGGGAGTACGTAATCACCGGCGTCTGGGTCATGCCTGCCGTCGTCGCGCCGCTGATCGTCCGAAAGCCCGGGGCTGCCCTCTTCGCGGAGATGGTGGCCGCCATCGTTTCCGTCCTTCTCGGTAGCCAATGGGGTCTGGATACGCTCCTCTCCGGGTTCGTCCAGGGCGCCGGCGCGGAACTCGTCTTCGGCTTCGTCATGTACCGAAGCTTCGGCCCAATTGTGGCCTTCATAGCCGGAGCCGGCGCCGGCATCGGCGAAGCTCTACACGACATTCCGGTCTACTTTCCGACCTACGGCGCCAGTCTACAGTTTGGGATAGCAGCCCTCGAGATCGCTTCGGGTGCGGTGATCGCCGGAATCGGCGGCTGGTTGCTGGTGCGGTCACTGCGCCGGACGGGCGCCCTTCAGGCGTTCCCGTCGGGAAGGTGAGGGCGGACGATCTCAACGGGTCGGCCGATCGAGCGGTTGGCGGCGCAAAGGCATCCGGCCCGCCGTCGATCGAAGCGATTGGACTTGGCTGGACCTACGCCGGTCGGTCGCGGCCCGCACTCCGAGACTTGACGTTCCGCCTCGAACCCGGCCGAGTGCTGCTCGTCCTGGGTCCGTCCGGCTCGGGCAAGAGCACGCTGGCCCGAGCCATGGCGGGCCTGGTGCCGCACGTGCTGGCCGGCGACTGGCAAGGCTCGCTCCGGGTCGGCGAGATGAACGTGGCCCAAACGCCGGCGCGGCTGTTGGGTGAACGTGTTGGACTCGTCTTCCAAGACCCCGACAGCCAGCTCGTCATGGCTCGCGTCGATGACGAAGTGGCGTTTGGGCTGGAGAACCGCGGCTGGTCCAGGCCGTCGATGCAGGCCCAGGTGCCGGAAGCGCTTCGGCAGGTGGGTTTGAGCGGGTTCGAGCTTCGCGTTACGAACACGCTATCCGGCGGCGAGAAACAACGCCTCGCCATCGCCGACGTCCTGGCGGCTCAGCCGTCACTGCTCGTGTTCGACGAACCGACGGCGAATCTGGATCCGCCCGGGATGTACGCCACGATGGAACAGCTTGCTGGCCTGGCCCGACAACGCAAGCACACGATCGTTCTCATTGAGCACCGACTCGAGGCTGCTCTGCCGCTTGCCGACGATGTCCTGCTGATCAACGAGGAAGGCCGGCAACTGGCCTTCGCACCGGCGGGGTCCGTCGGTCGCGAGGCCGTGGCTATGCTCGAGCGAAGCGGTGCCTGGGTACCTCGGGCCTGGAACGGCGCCAGCCCGACAAGGGCCGGGGCCAGGAAGCCTGGACCAGAAAGTGGTCACCGCCCGTCCGCGACCGGTGCACCCCTGCTCTCAGCCGAAGACCTGTACTTCCACTATCCAGCCGACGAGAGCGGAGCCCACGCCGCGCTGGACGGCGTCTCTCTCCAGGCAAGGGCCGGCGAGCGGATCGCTCTCGTGGGACCGAACGGTGCCGGCAAGTCAACCCTGCTCTTCATTCTCTGCGGGCTGCGGCGGCCCGACCGCGGGTCCGTGGGCCTGGCGGCACTCACTCGAGGAGACGAGCCGGCGGAAGCTCCGCGCGACCCATCACGGCTGAAGGCCAGAGAGATTGCCTCCCGCATAGGACTGGTCTTTCAGGACCCGGAATTGGGCTTCGTCGGCCGAACCGCCCGCGACGAAGTGGCTGCCACGGACCTCGCCGCCCGAGAGTCAGGTAGTGGCCGAGAGAGTCGGCCGCCTGACCCTGACGGTGTGCTGGCCCGCTTCGGCCTGGGACATCTCACCGGCCAGGATCCGTTCCGACTCAGCCAGGGCGAGCAGCGCCGCCTCAGCCTGGCCGCGCTCGTCCTCCGACCGCCGGCCGTGCTGCTCCTCGACGAGCCGACGTTCGGGCTGGATCGACGTGGCACCGAGGCCGTGCTGAAGCTGCTGGACGAGTTCAGAACCACGGGCCAAGCCCAGCTCCTGGCCACACATGACCCGCGCCTCCTGCCCCATTGCGACCGAGTCGTGGCCATGGATCGGGGTCGCGTCGTCTTTGACGGACGA
>JAYVMQ010000046.1:0-6681 GCA_043758855.1 Chloroflexota bacterium | reverse complement strand
GGTGCCCTGGTCGGAGTCCCAGCCTCCCCGACCCGCCAGGTTGGCAAAGCGCAGGACCGCTCCGGCAACGACGATGCCGGCCAGACAGGCCAGCTCCCGAACCTCGACGCCGAGACGCGCGGCCAAGCGAGGCCACGGGAGACTCAGGGCTCCGATGAAACGGTTGCGCGGGCGCCTCACGCCGGCTCTCCGGTTGCCACTGGGCCGGGCGTGAGGGGCCGTCCGTTGGCCAGATCCCCGAGCCGGGCCACGTTGGTGGCGTCGTAGCCGTTCTCCATGTCAGGGGTCTCGAGGTAGTAGGCCACGTGGCTCAGGGCCGGATGACACAACAGGTGAGCCAGACCCTCGCGCCCGATCAGGCCCTCGCCGAGATGGGTATGGCGGTCATGGCGCGAGCCCCGAGCGGAGGTCGAGTCGTTGTGGTGGATCATCGCCAGGCGGTTCAGACCGATAAGTCTGTCGAAGTCGACCAGGAGGTCATCGATTGCAGCTGGGTTCGAGACGTCATAGCCGGCTCCCCAGAGGTGAGCGGAGTCCAGGCAGACGGCCAGCCGCCCATCCAGGCCTCGCGCTCCAGCCGACTCGAGGACCATAGCCAGCTCCTCAATCGTAGAGCCGATGCCGGCCCCGCCACCCGCCGAGTTCTCGAGCACTACGAGCGGCGTCTCAGTACGGGCGTCTGAGCTGAACAGCCCGTCCGTGACTCGTTCCAGCCCGTCCGTGATCCGGACAACGCCCGCCTCAATGCCCGAGCCACGGTGCGATCCTGTGTGGACATTCACGAATCGCGCCCCGAACTCGTGGGCATGCTCGACCTCGTGACGCAACAACGCGACTGACTTGGCGAACAACGCGTCGTCCGGTCCGGCCAGGTTCACCAGGTAGGCCGCGTGGATCGCCACGGGCCCGATCTTCAACTCGGCCAGCCGACGCCGAAACGCAGCTGCTTCTGGAGGCGGCTCCGACCTACGGCGCCAGGCGGTGGGGTTGTCGCTGAAGATCTGAAGGGTGGTCGCCCCGATCTCGGCCGCCCGCTCGGCAACGCGGACCAGACCACGGGCCATGGGCAAATGAGCGCCCGCTCTCCTGCCGCCCGGGAGTCGAACGCCTTCCGCTGCCCGACCGTGGGTCGACGTCACGCGATCGCCTGGATCGTGCCTGCCGTCGAAGGCCGAGTCGAGGTCCGATTCGAGACCCACACCGCTGCCGCCCCCCGTTACGCCCGAGTTCGCACTGTCAGCCCCGGTGCCCGTTGCGACCCGGCGTGTACGCCCCACCGATCATCGGCTCGATCAGCCCGTAGTCACCGGCGCAGCGCTTGTACAGGACGCAAACTTTCTCTGACTCGGCGTTGACGAAGATGAAGAAGTGGTGACCCAGCTCCTCCATTCGCTCCAGGGCGTCCTCCTCGAACATCGGCTCGATGGCAAAACGCTTGGTCTTGACTATGCCCTTGCGCGCCTCGGGTGTGGCCTGGGTCGCGAGGGGGTCGTTCGCAGGCTCCGTTTCGGCAATTCGGCGGGCCCGAGCTTCCTCGACTCGGACCTTGCCACGCGGCTTCTCCCGCGCGTCGACGGCCTGGCGTTCGATGCGATCGATCACGGCGTCCAGGCTCGCCTGGTGCGTCGCACCGGCGGCGTGGCCACGCAGCGGCTGACCATCGATGATCAGCGTGATCTCCGCGATCTGAGAGTCGTCGGCACTGCGATGCTGCTCGCTTGAAAGCTCGACTACCGCATCCGTCCGATCATCCAGAAAACGCTCCAGGCGGTGCATTTTCCTCTCAGCGTACTGCCGGACGTGCTCCGGGACGTCGATGTTTTTGCCCTTGACGATCGTCCTCACAGCTGACCTCCGAAATGTAGATCGGGCACGCCCAGCGGGCCGGTGCCCAATTGGAACGCACGAACTTCAAGAACAGTCGCTGCCACGTGGCCAGTATAGAAGCCGGTCCGGGAGATCGGCCTCGCGCGTTTGGGTATCTCGAATCCGAACCGCTGGCAGCGGCTGCAAGCCAGCCTTCGGGCGCTGGTAGTGCGGTCTGACCAAGCCCCGACCGATGTCCGCCGGCCCCGACCGATGTCCGCCGAAACCGCGGCTGTCGCGGCAAGCGCGCCCGCGGTCGGCGTCAACGCTCACGCGCTACCGTCAACGCGGAGACTGCTAGGGCCCCCGCTCTGTACAGCGCCTCCGCACAGGCCACGAGGGTCGATCCGGTCGTGGCCACGTCGTCTACGAGCACCACCCATTTGCCTCGAACCAGAACCTCCTGAGACTTGCTGGCTAGGGCGAAGGCGCCGGAGACGTTGGTGCACCTGGCTTGCCGTCCAAGTTCGAACTGCGGCCTGGTCTGCCGTGTCCTGATCAGGACGGCCTGCCACGGCACCGCCAGGCTGGCCGAGGTCGCTGCTGCAAGCAGGGCCGCCTGATCGTAGCCACGCTGCCGTGCCCGTGCCGCGTGGACTGGTACCGGCACGAGCAGGTCGCCCCCGGCCCCGACCGCCCGCCAACGAGCCGCCATGGCCGCGCCCAACGGAGCCGATAGTCGGCGCTCGCCGGAGTACTTGAGCTGGTGCAGGGCGGCTCTGACCGCGCCCGCAAACGGGGCGCACCACTCCAGCTGGGCCAGCGGCATCGGCATCGCTGCGGGCAGGCCTAACAAGACGCCAGGGGGCAATGCCAATCGTCTCTTGAGGGCGAGCCCGCATCTTCGGCAAAGCGTCGAGCCCTCCTCTCCGCAGCCCGCGCACGCGGGAGGCAGGGCCATGTCCAGAAGGGAGCCCGCTGCGGCCGGAAGAACGCGGAACGCCATCGGGGCACGCTACCGGACGCGGCTTGAATTCCACTTACCCGACGCTTACCGAATTTCGGGGGGCCCGCCCGGCGGCCTGAGCAATGCCACGCGACGTAGCGCCCAATGCCACGCCCTCGAGGTCATTGCCCCGAACGTGGCGGCGTGGACCACTCCCCGCCGCGGTCAGGCGGGCTCGATCGCGATCTCGTCGCCGACGTTCGTGCTGGTCGCTTCGATCGTCCCAACGGGCAGTTCCAAGACCCCTTTGGCGCCGCCGACACGCCAGACCACTCCCCGCCATGGCGGCACGGCGCGACGGATGAAAAGAACGCGCCGGCGCTTATCCGACCTGTCAGACGGAGACGAAACAAAGACGACATCGATGGCAAACCTCATGAACAACATGTGGATGCCGTTCTCGCCGGATAGCCACAGCCCGTCACCGGGTGGGAGCGAGGCGCGCCCCATCAGGCCCATGAACTTCGCCCAAAAAGAAGAGCCGTCCTCGAGTCGCTCGGCCAGCACGGTTCCCCGGCTGATGTTGCGGGCCAGCAGCCGTCGCGGACTCAAGGAAGTGCGACGCCGGAACCCAGCACCTGCATGATCGAAATCATGGCGGGACCCAGGATAACTAGGAAGAGCGAGGGGAAGATGCAGCCCACGAGCGGGAAGAGCATCTTAATCGGCGCTTTGGCCGCCATCTCCTCGGCGCGCTGGCGCCGCTCGATCCGCAGCTGATCCGATTGGACCTGTAGGACCTTGGAGATCGAAACGCCCAGCGTTTCGGCCTGGATGATGGCGCCTATGAAGGCCGAGAGGGGCGCGACGTTGGTCCGCGGAATCATGTCGCGGAGAGCGTCGCGGCGGGCCTTGCCGACGCGCACTTCGGCCAGGGCTCGGCGAAACTCGTCCGTGAGTGGTCCGGGCAACTTCTCGACCACCTTGGCAAGTGCGGCATCGAAACCGAGACCGGCCCGGACGGAGATCGTAAGCAGGTCAAGCGTGTCCGGGATCATCTTGAGGATGATCTTCTGTCGAGCCTTGATCTTTCCTCCGAGCCAGAACTCCGGAAGCAAGAAGCCGATGGCGAAGCCAAGTATGCCCAGGAAGACGCCCGCCGCCAGGCCGGCCACGAGGAGCCCGAAGAGAAGAAACATGATCAC
Organism: Chloroflexota bacterium; assembly: GCA_043758855.1. GTDB lineage: Bacteria > Chloroflexota > Limnocylindria > Limnocylindrales > CSP1-4 > Fen-1039. Next base: position 2,724 of record JAYVMQ010000046.1, on the reverse strand, counting down.
GCCCGAGGCGATGCCTACCAGGATCTTCACGCCCATCCAATCGGTGACCCTCAGGTCGCCAGGATTGCCAGCCCTGGCAAGCCGTTTTTCGGCGGCGTCCGTGGAGGATGCGCCGCCAAGCCGTCCCCCCACTCTCGAGAGGCGTCCGATAAGCGGGCGAAGGGTGCGCTCGCTAAAGGGGAGCTGCAGCTCGAGCTCTTCCAGGTTTCGGGCCTGCACCGAGCCAAGCTGAGTTAGCCGGGCCTGGACCGGGTCCACCGGCGAGCCGGACGTAAGACCAACGACGAGTAGTAGGACGCCGCCACCAACGCAGACTGCAACAATGATTGGAAGCATCTCTCAGACCTCGATGGCGACGATGCGGCGGATAATAATGAATCCGACGAACATCAGAAATCCGCCGACCCCAAGCACGATCACGCCCGCTGGCAGGCCCATGATGCCGGGCGGATTCTGGAACATCGGATTCATGAACCCGGGCGCGAGAACCATGAGGAGCCCCATTAGTCCGATCGGCATGCCCGCGACGACGTAGCCAGACATTCTCTGCTGAGCTGTAAGTGACCTGATCTCGCCCTTGATGCGGACTCGCTCGCGGATGGTGAAGGCGATAGAATCGAGGATCTCCGCGAGGTTGCCGCCGACCTGGTGTTGGATAGTGATGGCCGTGGCCATGAGCTCAAGGTCGTCCGACCGAACGCGCCTGACCATGTTTTCCAGGGCGACGTCGAACGCTAGGCCAAGGTTGACTTCACGCACGACTCGTCCGAACTCAGTCGTAATCGGCGGCTGCGCCTCGCGGACGACCAGCTCGATTGCCTGCAGGAACGATGACCCCGCCCGAAGGGCATTGGCAATAAGGGTGATCGTGTCGGGCAGCTGCTTATTGAAGGAGTTGAGCCGGCCAGCGCGACGTCGTCCGAGCCACATACGCGGCAAGAACAGGCCGACGATGAAACCGATGATCAGCGCTACGGGCGAGCCGAGGGGCCGCAGCACAATGCTTAGTACCAGGAAGATCATCGGCACGGCCAGCGCCGTAGCCGCCCAGATGGCCATGAATTCGCCCGGCTTGAGCTTGAGGTCGGCCCGGGCGATATCACGGGCGAGGTTGGCGCCAAAGTCGCGCTGCTCTACGACCCGGTTTAGGCGGGCAAGGGCCACACTCTGGGCCAAGAGGTCGCTCAGACCGGCGGACTGCTTGGCGGCCTTCGCTGAGGCGGCGGTTTCCGCCTTACCGGCGGTATACCGCTCTAGTCGAGCGCTGATGCCGCCGCCCTGGCGGGAGCCGGCAAGCCCGAGGACAAGCAGCATCACGCCGCTGAAAACCATTATGCCGAGAATGGGACCTAACATGACGCTTCTCTCAACCCTGTCAGTACGCGAAGCCGAACAGGCCGCGCGGCAGGTGGATGCCCATGATCTCGAACTTCTCGACGAACTTGGGCCGTATACCGGTGGGCCGCAGGCGGCCCTGGATCTTGCCCTCAATGACGCCGGTTTGCTCGAACAGGAAGACATCCTGCATCACCACGACATCACCTTCCATGCCCTGGATCTCGGTGATGTACTCGATTCGGCGGGTGCCGTCCTTCATGCGGGTCTGATGAACGATCAGGTCCACGGCCGATGAGACCTGTTCTCGGATGGCCCTCAGTGGCAGGTCAACGCCGGCCATAAGAACCATGGTTTCCAGGCGGGAGAGCATGTCGCGCGGGCTGTTTGCGTGGCCGGTTGACATGGAACCGTCGTGGCCGGTGTTCATAGCCTGCAGCATATCCAGCGCTTCGCCGCTGCGGCACTCACCGACGATGATCCTGTCGGGACGCATTCGCAGCGCATTGCGGACAAGGTCGCGGATCGCTATCGCGCCGCGGCCTTCGATGTTGGGGGGCCGAGACTCGAGCGTGACAACATGCTCCTGGCGGAGTTGGAGTTCGGCCGCGTCCTCAACCGTGACGATGCGCTCGTCAGATGGAATGAAGGACGACAACACGTTGAGTGTGGTGGTCTTTCCCGACCCGGTGCCGCCGGAGACGAAGATGTTGAGGCGGGCTTCCACGCAGGCGCGTAAGAAGTCGAACATCTCGGGCGTGGCCGTGCCGAAGCGGATCAAATCGTCGACGGTGAACGGCGTGGCCGAGAACTTTCGGATCGTGATGACCGGTCCGATGAGCGATAGTGGAGGGATGATCGCGTTGACGCGCGAGCCATCCGTGAGGCGGGCGTCGACCATCGGGCTCGACTCGTCAATGCGGCGGCCGATCGGGGAGATAATTCGGTCGATGATGCGCATGACGTGGTCGTCGTTTTGGAAGACGACGTTGGTGAGTTCAAGGCGGCCGCTGCGCTCGACGTACACCTGGCGCGGGCCGTTGACCATGATTTCCGTCACGGTCTCGTCGCGGAGAAGCGGCTCGAGAGGGCCGAGGCCGATGATCTCGTCGGTGATCTGCTCGAGCATCCGAACGCGCTCGGCACGGGTTAGGGCCAGGCCCTCCTCGTCGATGACGCGGCCAAAGATCTCCTCGATCTGACGCCGGACCTCGACCTGGTTGGCTAGATCGAGCTTGGGGTCCAGATCCTGTATGACGCGTGATTGAATCCGAAACTTGACCTCGCGGAGTGACTCTCGGATGGGTGCCTGGCTAAGCAGGCGCTGTCCGGTAGGGCTGGAAGACGGGCCACCAGGACCGGGGGGAGCTGTCGGGGAACCGCTCGGCG
>JAYVMQ010000045.1:0-12775 GCA_043758855.1 Chloroflexota bacterium | reverse complement strand
GCATCAGGTCCAGTACCCAGCCACCGTCCGCGCCCGTCTTCCCGTACGTGGTGAAACCCAGCGCCGTACCATCCTTGCCGATTGCAACCGAAACTGGCTGCCATGCCATCGCCGCGCGGTCAAAGTGGCTAATCGTGAAACCCATCGCCGGACCGGCGGTCTTGCGCCAGGTGTTGTCAATCGCCTCGAGTTGATCGAGGAGGGCGGAATCATCGGCCGAAATGCCGTGGACGAACCAGCGGAATGTCACCCCGTCCTTTCGACAGCGGGTGATGGTGTGGCGCAGATTGGCCCGCCGATTTCCCGTCGTGTCGAAGGTTGTGAGATCTACTATGGCTTCCTCGCCGACCTTGAACATGCGGAACCCCGCCCCGACAAACGTTGCCCGGCCGGCTGAGCTGGCCTGATAGACGACCGGCTCGCGGTCAAGCCTGCGGCAATGTGACAGGAACCGCTCCAAAACCTGCGGCGAGGCTTCTGGACGGCCGATGAGGTCACCGAGAACGACCACCGTTCGGCCCGCCATGCCATACACAACAAGTCCGTCTGCATCCGTCGGACTGAACACGAGCTTGTCCTCGCCGAGTTGGAAGGGCAGAAGTGCCCCGCAGCCGTACTTGTCGGCGATCGCCCGAGCGCGCGCCCGCGTGGTCGGATCGGCGGGAGGTTCGGCCACTCGACTGAGGACACCCATGGCTGCCAGCACGATCGGCAGGCGTGCGGCCAGCAGGAGGAACCCAAGCAGGGCGTCGCGGCTCGACTGCTGGAGAACCCGGTTGGCCGTGGCGTCGCTCATGCCGAACGCATTGCCGATTGACGCTGTGATGTCGCTAAACGCCGCCAGCGGCTGAGGCCAGCCGCCGGTAGTGGCGACTATGAGCGACGTCTCCAAACCGGCAATCAGGCCGCCGACCATCAGCAGGCCAATGGTGACGCGGCGCCACCCCACAGCCGACTCCACGATGTAGCGGCGGCGATCGGCAAGGAGGACGGCGAGCAGTCCACCGATGACGATCACGACCAGGGGGTGGGAAAGGGCCCGTGCCTGACCGAGCAGCGACACGGAAAGTGTGGCGATTGCGAGCCACCAAGCGACCGATTTGCCGCGCACCAAGCCAAGCGTTATTGCCGCCAGCCCGATGGCAGACAGGACGGCGACCGCGGGATTGGCGTCGGCCGGATCAACCGGCAGGAAGCCATCCAGCCACTCGGTCGCAGGCCGCAGGATGCCAAAAAGATAGGTGAGTGAGGCCACGGCGCTCAGGGCGAGCAGGATCGCCGGAGCGGAAAGAGAGATGTGGGCAGCCATTCGCAGCGGCCGCTGTCCCCGGGAGATGGGGTGGAATGAGTTCCGGGTCATGGACGGTACCCTAGACCGAGCCGACTGGACATTCGGCCGGGACAACGACACTCGGACGCACGTATTTGCACCCGACCGGAGACGCAGCAGACGCCTCTCCAGTGACGCGGCAGACTCGGGTGTTCCGCCGGGCGGGTCGCCCGAACCCTCGGCCTGCGGCCCTGATCGATCGAATGCACCCCATATGACCCCCTACCCAGGTCCTGGCTCTACCGTCCAACCGAGTCGGCTACGACCGATGTTCTGCAGAGACGCAGAACCTGTGCTCCCTCGGATCTGAGTTCGGCGGAGATTATCACACGATATCCGACCGAAAGCGCCTCGCAAGGCAGCCCGAAGTACGGGAGGACGCGGCGCGCTGCGATCTCGCGTCCCCGTTCCCAGTCGTGTACCTTCACGGCGTTCCCGGCGGCCCGATCGGACCGTCCGCCAGTCCAGGAGCGAGGACACGGGTGGCAATCGAAGTCATCGACCTTTCCGAGGCCGGCTGGCAACGCTACGACTTCTACATGCGGCTGGCTGTGGTCGTCGAGTCGGGAGCGAAGTGCCTGGGTTCGCACGTTGGCGCGGTGATCGTGCGCGACGACCGCGTTCTCGGTAGCGGCTACAACGGGACGCCCGCCGGCTATCCCAACTGCACGGAAACTGAGCGCGGCTGCCGCCGATGCGCGCTACGCGCTGAGAAGCCCGATGCTGGCCTGGCTGGCAAGCTGTACGACATCTGCCTGTGTGTCCACGCCGAGCAGAACGCCATGGCAACGGCCGCGCGATTCGGAGTCGCTATCGACGGCGCGATCCTTTACACAACCCTCCAACCCTGCTTCAACTGCCTCAAGGAGCTGATGCAGGTCCGACTACGCGGCGTGATCTACCGACGGGCCTGGCAGGCCGGCCACCCGGACTACGCCTGGGTCTCGGACGAATACGACCGCCTCGTGGACCACTACCGATCCATGGGCAACGTCTTCGCTCGACTGGACGAGGGCTAGTCGCTGCAAGGCGGCATGTTCTCGGCGGTCTTCCGCTCACGATGTGAGCACATCCGACCGTTGCGCCCGGTTTCGCCCGACGTGCCCGTCGTCCTTGATCGAATCCAGGTGCACATTCAACATTCGAGTGGTCGGCCTGTCAGAACTGTTTGTGGAGACGAGAAGGATCTGCATGTCAGAGACGGCCGGGCCGCCGTGTAGCCGGGCCGCAGGATGGCCGGGCCAGGCGCACGCTGGGGCGGCCGTCAGGAGATCGCGATCATGCGCTCCAGGGCCAGGCGGGCGCGGGCCGCGATATCGGCCGGGACGTCGATCTCGTGGACGCCCAGGCGGAGCGAGTCGCGGACCTTCTCGAGCGTGGTCAGCTTCATGTACTGGCAGACCGCCTCGCGGTTGACCGGCACGAATCGCTTGCCGGGCGCCTTCTGCTCCAGCCGGTGCAGGATGCCCGTCTCCGTCGCAATCAGGAAAGTGTCGGCCTTCGAACCCTGCGCGTAGGTGACCATACCCTCGGTCGAAAGTATGTGGACGTCGTCGCCCGCGGCCTCCAGGACCTGGCTCGTGCAGCCGCATTCGGGATGGACCAGCAGTTCCGCGCCGGGCAGGTCGCGGCGCCACTGCTCCACGTCGGCCGGGCGGATGCCCGCGTGAACATGGCACTCACCGAGCCAGATCGTGAGCTTACGGCCGGTGACGCGCTGCAGCCACAGGCCCAGGAACATGTCGGGCAGGAAGAGGATCTGGCGATCGACCGGAATCGCGTTGATCACGGAACGAGCATTGCTCGACGTGCAGCAGTAGTCGCTCTCCGCCTTCACCGCTGCCGTCGTGTTCACATACGAAACAACGACGGCGCCCTTGTGCTCCGCCTTCCAGGCCCGGAGCTGCTCAACCGTGATCGAATCGGCGAGTGAGCAGCCGGCTTTGTTGTCGGGCAGGAGAACGCGCTTGTCGGGCGAGAGAATTTTTGCCGTTTCGGCCATGAACTTGACGCCACAGAAGACGATCGTGGACTCGGGCGCGGAGGCGGCGACGCGGGATAGGCGGAGCGAGTCGCCAACGTGATCGGCCAGGTCCTGGATCTCCGGCCGCTCGTAGCTGTGGGCCAGGATGACGGCGTTGCGGTCCCGCGCCAGCTGTCGGATCTCGGCCTGGAGGGCGGGGAACGTAGTCGGGTCGCCCGGCGGCGGGACGGTCACGGCTCCCGGGCCGAAAGCGGCCGTCGGCGCGGCTGCCACGGGCGCAGCGGCGCCCGGAGCGGCGGCCGGCCCGGAGTCGGCCGAACTCATTCGGCCACCTCGAGCGACACGTCAAGGACGCGGGCCGAATGCGTCAACGCGCCGAGAGACACGAAGTTGACGCCCGTCTCGCCCACGGCACGCAAGTTGTCGAGCGTGATGCCGCCGGACGCCTCGGACTCGACGCGGGTGCCGATCAGCGCCACGGCCGCTCGCATTTCGTCGAGACTCATGTTGTCCAGCAAGATCCGATTCACGCCGGCCTCAAGCGCAATCTGGACGTCGGCGAGCGACTCGGCCTCGACCTCCAAAGGAAGATGTGACGCGAACCCGCGCAGTCGCGCCACTGCCGAGGCTATGCCGCCGGCGAGGCGCAGGTGATTGTCCTTGACCAGGAGCGCTTCGCCCAGATTGAGGCGATGGTTGGTGCCACCGCCGCACCGGACGGCGTACTTCTCGAGGTCCCGCAGTCCGGCCGTGGTCTTGCGAGTGTCAAGGAGCGTGGCCCCAGTACCTTGCAACTCGGCCACGCAGCGCGCCGTCAACGTGGCGATGCCGGAGAGGCGGCCCAGGAGGTTGAGTGCAGTTCGCTCGCCCGAAAGGATGGCTCGCGCCGGCCCCGTGATGCGGGCGATTTCCCGTGGAGCGGCCACGCGGTCACCGTCCGCCACGGTTGCAGTCACAACAACGGCCGCGTTCAGGGTCGCGAATACGGCCGCGACCAGAGGCAGCCCGCAGACGATGCCCGGCTCCTTGACGAGGAGCGAGAACGTGGCCCTGGCGTCGGGCGGGAGCAGGCGGTCCGTGGTGGGGTCACCCAAGGCGAGGTCTTCGGCGAGTGCCGCGGCCACGACCCGGGCCACTGCCTCAGGGTCTGGCGGGCGAATCTGTGGGTGGGCAGCCGCCGCCGCAGCATCGGGCGCGGCCGTGGCGCAGCCGCTCGCGGCATCGGGCGCGCCGTCGGCCGCGGCGCCGCCGGACGCGGAGGACGTGGCGGTGGTTTCGGTGGCGGTCAGGTCCAGTGCTCCAGGACAAGATCGTGGCCCGGTCGCAGGACGAGGTGCCCTTCGAACGCCGGGCTCGGGACGGGCGCATCGATACGGTAGTGGACACCGCGGCTTTCGGCGCGGGCGAGGGCAAAGCGTGCCACCAGCGAAGCCACCGGATCAGTTGCGGTCTCGAGGGCCGTCAGGCCGTCGGGATCACGGATGACGCCGGCTTCACGCCACACCTGCTCACGCAGCTCGGGCGGCGCAACCCGTTCTGGCGGTGCCGCAGCCGCTGTCGGGAGGTTGGCCGGGAGTGGCGGCTCGTCCAGCGCTGCGAGAGCCGCACGCCGGCCGAAGACCAGACACTCGAGCAGCGAGTTGGACGCCAGCCGGTTCGCGCCGTGAACTCCAGTGGCGGCGCATTCCCCTGCCGCATACAGTCCGTCGATGCTCGTCCGACCGAGCAGGTCGGTAACGAGGCCGCCGATCGTGTAATGGGCTGCCGGCGAAACCGGAATCGGCTCGACCGCCGGATCGAAGCCTTCCTTGACGATCAAGTCCATCAAACCCGGGAACCGCGACCGATCGATCACTCGAAGGTCCAGAAAGACGCGTCTCTTGGCCACCATTGCTCGGGCGACCTCATCGCGCGGCGCAAGTTCGTCCACAAATCGCTCGCCCTGGTCGTCGAGCAGAATGGCGCCGTCGCCCCGCAGAGCCTCGGTCAGGAGCAGCCGCGAACCCTCGAGGACGGTGGGGTGAAACTGCATGAACTCCATGTCCGCCACCGCCGCGCCCGCCACGACGCCGATCGCCACGGCATCGCCGATCTGGCCGATGGGGTTCGTGGAACGGGCCCACAATGCCGCCGCGCCGCCCATTGCCAGGACCGTGGAGCGGGCCGCGATCGGGCCGTCGGGCGTGATCACGCCGAAGCAGCGTCCACCACCGACCCACAAGCCGAGGACAGTGGTGGCCTCGCGCATGACGATCCGGTCCGATTCGGCCATCCGCCGCCACAGAAGACTCGTCATGGCCCACCCAGTTTCCGCGCCTTCGACGCTCGAGACTCGTCGCCGCGAGTGGCCGCCTTCCAGATTCAGCTCCGGATCGAACGGAACTCCGAGAATTATCAGTTCGCGGACGCGCTCCGGACCCTCCTCAACCAGAACCTTGACCGCGCTCGGACGGCACAGATCACGACCGGCGCGCTCGGTATCGATGGCGTGCAGGCCGGCCGTGTCGTCATCGCCAATCGCACCGGCAATCCCGCCCTGGGCATGCCAACTCGACGAGTCGGCGCTGTGCCCCTTGGTCAGCATTAGCACACTCGCCCCGTGTTCGGCTGCCGTAAGGGCGACAGTCAGGCCGGCCGCTCCGGAACCCACGACGAGTACGTCGTATGGCTTGTGCGGCACGCTATGGCTCGCGGCGGAGCGAGATCGCCCGGCGGTAGGAAGCGGCGTATTGCTCGGCCGGGCCTGCCTCCCAGGACCAGTCAACGGCCATGCCTCGATCCTGCAGCGCGGCCCAGTCCGTGCCACCCCGGCGGTGATGCGCAATTGCCCGCCGGCAGGCGTCGGTCAGCGCCTCCACCGTGGCCCCGCCGTGAACGAAGCCCGTCCCTTCCGTCGGACAATCGTCTACATCGACGACCGTGTCCGCCAATCCACCGGTTCGGTGGACTATGACTGGAGTGCCGTATCGCAAAGCGATCATCTGGCCTTGTCCGCACGGCTCAAATCGGGATGGCATCACGTACAGGTCTGCGCCGGCGTAGATGCGGCGGGCCAGGCCCCGATCGAAGGCCTGCATTATGGCGACGGACTTGGGAAGCTTCATCGCCATCTTGCGCAAGTCGCGCAGGAGCTTTGGCTCTCCCATTCCCAGAACTACCAGGCGGGCCCCGGAGGCCACCAGTTCGGGCGCGGCACCGGCCAGCAGGTCGAAGCCCTTCTGTGGATCGAGCCGACCGATCATGCCCAGAACCGGGCCCGGATCGTCAGGATCGAAGCCCAACTCCGCGAGCAGGACCTGCCGGCACTCTGCCTTGCCGGCCAGCTTGCCCCTCGAGTAGTTGGCCGGAAGAGCCGCATCCGTGGCCGGATCCCAGACGGCCATGTCGAGCCCATTAAGGATGCCTCCGAACCGGTGGCCCCGACCGGCAAGCACTGACTCGAGACCCAAACCGAACTCTGGCGTGAGGATTTCGTGGGCGTAGCCCGGGCTGACAGTGTTGACCAGCTCGGCCCGCTCGATCCCTTCGCGCAGCAGGAGAAGGCCGTCGGCGCCTGGTTTCAGAGCCTGGGCCAGTTCGTCCGGGAAGGCCATCCCCGCTGCCTGGTCGCACGTGAGCCAGCCCTGATAGGCGAGGTTGTGGATCGTGACCATGACGGCCGCCCGCGAGATTAGCGGGTAGCCTTCGTAGGCGCAGTCGCGTAGCACGACCGTCGGAAGCGCCTGCCAGTCGTGGAGATGCAGAACGTCCACCGGGCGTTCGTCGGTCAAAAGGGCCTCGATGGCGGCTCGGCACAGCAGTCCGAAGCGCCAGCCGTTGTCCGGGTAGTCGCCGCTGGCATCACCATAGAAACCCTCGCGGTCAAACGCGGGCGGGTGATCGATGAGCCGGACGCGATAGCCACGATCCTCGAACTCGACCAGCGTTAAATCCGTCGTGCCACTCTCCGCGAGCGGATCCGGCACCGCCAGGGGCTTGCGGGTTGCCCCGTCCGGAACCACGACGCCGCGGTACAAGGGTAGGAAGACGTCCACGGGCGGCTCCACGTGGCCCGGCAGCTCGCCCATGCCCTTGCCGACGCCCATGACCCCACCGGTACCCATCCAAACCTGCGATTGGGGCAGGCGCGGCTTCCTACCCGCCGGGCGCATGTCCGCCGGGTGCATGTCCGCCGGGCGCATGTCCGCCGGGCGCGAGCCGGCAAAGACAGACCCCTGCGCCTCGGCCGTCTCGTCGCTGCCGTCAGACGCCGCGGCAGCTGCTGTGCCGGTGGCGGCCGCGTCGATTGCGCCGGCCGCGCCGACTGCACGCGCAAGCGCATCGACGACGTCACCAAGGCCCCCCGTCTTGGCCCACGGCTCGCATTCGGCAGTGATGCAGACAACCCGCATTGGTGGCTCCTGAGGGATTCGCCGGTCTCGACGAATATGAACTCATGGTAGTCAATCCCGATGGCCATGACAGTAACAACATTGCGTGTTATTGCCTGCGAGCAGGGTCATGGGAGGCAGTTCGCATGCCGTTTTCCCCGCACCTGGGCCAAACTAATGCACAACGGCCGTCGGATATGATGGTCGGCGAATGGACCATTTTGTGCAGGTTCCGACACTTCCGGGCGCCTCGTTCCGACTGCCTCCGGCGCTTGAGGGTTTCCGCCGCCTCGCCTACAACATGTGGTGGAGTTGGAACCCGTCCGCGCGGGCCCTATTCAGTCGCATCGATGGTCTTTCGTGGTCGCGCTATCGCAACCCGGTCGAGGTCCTTTCCCAGCCCATCGCCTGGTCGGAACTGCTCGACGACCCCGTCTTCAAGGCCGAGTACGCCCAGGTGGTGGCGGAGTTCGACCGGTACATGGCCGGTGGACGAGACCACTGGTTTAACCGCGAGTACGGGGCCTCTCTGACGGGTCCAATCGGCTACTTCTGCGCCGAGTACGGTTTCCACGAAAGCCTGGGTATCTATTCTGGCGGCCTCGGCGTCCTGGCCGGCGACCACATCAAGTCCGCCAGCGACATGGCCATGCCCTTTGTCGGCGTGGGGCTGCTGTACAAGCGCGGCTACTTCCGCCAGACGATCGACGCCGATGGCCACCAGGAACACGCCTACCCAGACTTCGATCTGGCCAAGCTGCCGATCCTGCGCGTCCTGGGCCAGGGCGGCGAACCGCTGACAATCTCCATTGAGCTGCCGGAGCGGGAACTCTACGCCGCCGTTTGGCTGGTCCAAGTGGGTCGCGTGCCAGTGCTTCTGCTCGATACGGACATCCCGGATAATGCCGAGTCCGACAGACCGGTCACCCAGATCCTGTATGTCCGCGGCCGCGAGATGCGCCTCCACCAGGAGTTGGTCCTCGGCGTCGGTGGCGTCAGGACTCTCAAGGCCCTTGGCATCAAGCCGGCGGTCTGGCACCTCAACGAAGGCCACTCTGCCTTCCTCCTCATTGAGCGCACCCGCGCCCTTGTGGCCCAGGGCGTGGCGCTCGAAGACGCGCTGGAGCAAGTCCGCGCCAACAGCGTATTCACGATCCACACCCCTGTCTCCGCCGGCAACGAGCATTTCGACGCGGACCTGGTCCGGCGAGTGGCCGGGCCGCTCTACGACGGCGACGGCCGCAGTGGCACCGGCGGCGTGCCCGTCGATCGGATTCTGGAGCTGGCGCGGGGCGTGGACGGCGATAACCACCAGCTCGACATGACCGCCCTCTCGCTGCGCCTTTCCAACGCCGCCAACGCGGTCAGCAAGTTGCACAGCGTCACCGCCAACAACACCTGGCAGGGCTTGGGCAACAAGCAGATTCTGGCCGTGACAAACGGCGTTCACATACCGACCTGGGTCGGGCACCCCATGCGACGCCTCTTCGAGCGCCACCTCGGCGCCGAGCTGGATAACGTAGACGCTCGCAATGGCGTAGACAGCTCCTGGGAGCGCACGGGCCAGATCCCGGACATGGACGTGTGGGAAGCGCACCAGCGCCAGAAGCTGGAAATGAGCATCTTCGCCCGCAACCGGCTACGCCATCAGTTCGCCCGCCACGGCGAATCCCCCGGAACTCTCGAAGAGCTCGAGGACAACCTGGACGTCGACACGCTGACGATCGGCTTCGCCCGTCGGTTCGCGACCTACAAGCGGGCCAGCCTTATCTTCTCGGACATGGACAGGCTTGCCCGGCTGCTGTGGGACAAGGATCGGCCGGTCCAGATCATCTTCGCCGGCAAGGCCCACCCCGCCGACCGACCAGGTCAGGGCGTCATCCAGGAGATCTTCGCCCGGTCGCGCTCGCCCCAGCTGCGTGGTCGAGTCTTCATCCTCGAGGACTACGACATGCGGGTCGCTCGATTCATGGTCCAGGGCGTGGACGTCTGGCTGAACAACCCGCGCCGCCCCCTTGAGGCGTCCGGCACAAGCGGCATGAAGGCCGCGTGCAACGGCGTCGTCAACCTGTCCGTGCTCGATGGCTGGTGGGACGAGGGCTGGGTCGGCGATAACGGTTGGGCTATCGGCGGCCGCGAAATCAACCCCGATGAGGGCGCCCAGGACTACGGCGACGCTCAGGACCTCTACCGGATCCTCGAGCAGGAGGTCGTGCCGCTCTATTACGCCCGCAATGGCGATGGCGTTCCGGAAGGCTGGACGGCGGAGATGCGGCGCTCGATCGCAAGCACGATCTGGAAATTCTCCACTATCCGCATGCTCCACGAGTATGTAGAACGGATGTACATGCCGGCGGCGAATATCGAAGCGGCGAAGCCGGCGCGCCGCCGAACGGCCACCGAAGCAGGCTGAGGACCGTTTGAGCGGCCGCGTCTCGCTGGCTCTCGTACTTCATAACCATCAGCCCGTTGGCAACTTCGGCTGGGTTATCGAAGACATCTACGAACGTGCCTACTCGCCGATGCTGGATGCCCTGGAACGGCACCCGGGCGTCCGCCTGGGCCTCCACTACTCCGGGCCGCTGCTGCAGTGGCTGGCGGCCAACCGGCCGGAGGCGATCGCCCAGATCCGGGGACTCGTTGAGCGTGGGCAAGTGGAGATCGTCGGTGGCGGCTTCTACGAGCCGGTCCTAGTCACCCTGCCCGACCGCGACCGCCACGGCCAACTGGTCCGGATGAGCGACGAGTTGGAGGCGATCTTCGGGCGGCGACCAGCCGGGGCATGGCTGGCGGAACGGGTCTGGGAGCCGTCGCTCGCCTACGACCTGGCCGCAGCGGGTTACGAGTGGACCATCCTCGACGACAACCACCTCCGCGCCGCCTCGATCCGCGAGGACGAGATGTGGGCGCCATTGACGACCGATGACCGCGGCCGGCGGCTCACGGTCTTCGGGACGGAGCAGGGCTTGCGTTATCGAATTCCGTTCAAGCCGGTGGAGGATCTGATCTCGTACTTGCGCGAGCGCACGACGCCGGACGGCCGGTTCGTGGGCATGATGGGCGACGACGGCGAGAAGTTCGGGGCCTGGCCTGGCACGTTCGAATACTGCTGGAGCAACGAGCACTGGGTCGAGCGCTGTTTCGAGGCGATCGAGCGGGAGGCGAGCTGGCTCTCGACGGTGACGCCATCCGAGTGGCTGGCCGGGCATCGGCCGACGACCCGGGCCTACTTCCCCACGGCCTCGTACGTGGAGATGACGGGGTGGGTCCTGCCGCCGGACGAGACGCCCGTCTTCGTGGGATTGCTCGAGCTTGCCCGCGAACGCGGGTTGCCCGAGGCGCGGTTCCTCCGCGGCGGCTTCTGGCGCAACTACATGGCCCGCTACCGCGAGATCAACGACCTCCACAAACAAATGCTGCGGGCGTCTGAGAAGGTGGCGGCTGCGTTCGGAGCGGGGGGGCGCGGGCGGGCGCGGACGGGCGCGGTGGCCCCCGTTGGGACGGCGCGCGACCGGGCGACTGATCACCTCTACCAGGGCCAATCGAACGACTGCTACTGGCATGGGCTCTTCGGCGGGATCTACATCGTCCACATGCGCATGGCCACGCTGTCGCACCTGATCGCAGCCGAAGATATCGCGGATGCCGCCGCGGCGGCGGCCGGGGCTGGCGGCGGGGCTGGCGGCGGGACTGGCGGCGGGGCTGGCGGCAAGTCGCCGTACGGTGCGCGCCTGGAGGACACGGACCTGGACTCTCTCGACGAGATCCTCGTCACGTCGCCCGGCCAAACTGTTGTCGTGGACCCGGCCGAGGGTGCGGGCATTTCCTCGTGGGACTTGCGAGCCAGTCGCGTGGCGCTGGCTTCTGTGCTGCGTCGCCGGCCTGAGGCGTACCACGAGCGGCTTGTCGCCCAGGACCAGGCCGCTGCCGAGCAAGCGGTCGGCGACGTCATTGCGTCGGACAGCGGGACGGTCGCTCTCGACGAAGCTCCCAAAACCATCCACGATGTTTTCGCCACCAAGGAGGCGGGCCTGGCGGGCTTCATCCGCTATGACCGCCATGAGCGTCGGAGTGGCCTCATCCACCTGCTGCCCGCCGACGGTTCCACGGATGTGCGCACCTTCGTCGACGCAACCTACGAAGAGCTCGGTGACTTCGTCGAGGGGTCATTCGAGCCGATCACCATTGCTGACGACCGGCTGGTCCTGCGCCGCCTCGGTAGTCTCGAGCTCGATGGCGCCGGCCGGCCGCTGGTCATGACCAAGACGTTTTCGTTCGGTGGCGGCCGATCTGACCCGACGCTGGAGCTTCAAGTCGAGGTCGAGAATCCCGGCCAAATGGCGCTCGCGTTCGAGCTGGCGGTCGAATGGAACGTCAACCTGCTCGGCGGCGGTCACAACCCGGCGGCCTACTACGAGACCGAGTCCGGGGAGCGTTCGCCGCATGACTTCACGGGCGAGGTCGCCTCGGCGAAGAAGCTGGCCTTCGGCAACGACTTCGAGGGTGTCCGAATCGAGACGACCGTCGAGCCCGCCGCCCGCCTGACCTGGTACCCGGTCGAGACCGTCTCCAACTCCGAGGCCGGCTTTGAGCGCGTCTACCAGGGCAGCTCGCTCCTCTTCCGCTGGCCGGTTTCCGTCGCCCCGGGCGACCGCGCGACCTTCGCCGTCGGCCTCGCCGTCACCCAGACGATCGACCATACGGCGGCCGAAAGCAGCTGAGTCGGCCGACCGGGCCGAAAGTCGACTGAGTCGAGCGCGCCAGCATCTGGTCCAACTTGCCCCACATGAGAGTTGGGCCAACCATATGGGGCGATGTGGGTCGAATCGCGCCGCCGTGACCGCGGAGGGCACCGATTCTGAGCGTGGTCACGGCACCCTGGCGCTCCGAGGCCCTTCGAAACTCCTCGCGGCAACCCGGACGCCTGACTAACTCTCACCGCAGGCAAGTTGGACCAGAAAGCCACGCTGTCCCGACCGGCATGGTCCAATGCCGCGCACACGTGGCCGCGCACCGCCCGCTCGTCCAGTCTGCTCGCCAAATGTAGCCGGGTCCTGCGCGGCCATGCCCGAAGTGGTCGGGGCGAGAGGA